>DBKX01000198.1:10720-11595 GCA_002297865.1 Lachnoclostridium sp. UBA739 | reverse complement strand
CCAAGATAACTTGGTTCCCATATGATTTTGAAATATTTACTAAGTCAATTAATTTATTAGCCATTCTTACCTCCTAATTAAAAGCTTGGTGGAGTAGATACCCAGATAAGGGAGGCTCCATTTTTCCCTGCCGCTTTTATATAATGTTGTTTATTTGGAATGAAGTAAAAGGATTCGCCTTTTCTAGCTTTATAGGATTGTTTTCCAATTATAATGGTAATGCTTCCACTAAGAACATAACCAAATTCTTCACCCTCATGCGGATTATCTGGATAAGTAGAACCATTAGGTTCAAGAGTTAACAAGATCGGTTCCATCATGTGTTTCTGTGCATTAGGGATAATCCACTCGATGGTGTTATGTAACTCTGTATCTACCTTTTCAAAATAGTCTGCTTTGTGAAACACAATTGTCTCATCTGATGTGTTGGAAAAAAACTCCTCTAAATTTGTACCTAGACACTGTAAAATGTCCACTAAAGTTGCAATGGAAGGTGATGTCAAATCGCGCTCTACTTGGGAAATAAAGCCTTTCGACAATTCGCTGCGATCCGCAAGTTCTTCCTGTGTTAAACTCTTTTGAATTCTGAGCTCTTTAATTTTATGCCCGATTTTCATATATTACCTTCTTTCTGTTAAGTATATTTATAATAAACTCAGATTTTAGTCTTACTAAACAATACAACATAATATTATACATAGAATGCAAATGATGTCAATAAGTATTATAAACATTGAAAAAGGCACATTTAACGATACGAACTTGCTAAATGTGCCGATGTTACTATGAAGTTTGACTTTACTATTGTTGGTAAAATTCCTTAATTTTATTCATCTGGGAAGTCATATTGGCAAATAATAAATCCGTAACTGTTG
>DBKX01000198.1:9153-10683 GCA_002297865.1 Lachnoclostridium sp. UBA739 | reverse complement strand
CAACAACAGCTCTAGGAACTACGATTGGATCATGTCTGCCTTTGATTTGGATTTCAATATTTTCTTTCTTCTGATTAATTGTTTCCTGTTTCTTAAAGATAGAAGGAGTTGGTTTAAAAGCAACGCGGAATACAACATCAGAACCATCGCTGATGCCACCTAATACACCACCTGCGTAGTTGGTTCTTTTCTGTACGTGAATCTTATCTTCTGAATAAAAAGAGTCATTTTGTACAGAGCCTGTCATGGTAGCCGCTTGAAAACCAGAACCGATTTCAAACCCTTTCACGGCACCAATAGAAAGCATCGCTTTTGCCAAATTGGCATCCAGCTTATCGAATACAGGTTCACCAATTCCGGCTGGAAGTCCGTGAATGACACATTCTACAACGCCACCGGTACTGTCCATATCTTCCATCTGTTTTTGTAAAAATGTTTCTGCCTCTTGACTTGCTTTTGCATCGGGCATACAGACTGCATTTTTTTGTACCTGCTCTATGTCAAAATTATTATAGTCAATGGAAATAGGTCCAATGGATTTTGTATAAGCAGTAATGGTAACCCCTAGTTCTTTCAGAATACTTGCTGCGATAGCACCGCCAGCAACACGTCCAATAGTTTCGCGTCCGGAAGAACGTCCACCTCCGCGGTAATCACGAAATCCGTACTTTTCATCAAATGTGTAATCAGCATGTCCAGGTCGGTAATAAGTTTTAATCTCGGAATAATCATGGGAACGCTGTGATTCGTTCATGACTACCAGTGAGATAGGACAGCCAGTAGTAACACCTTCAAATACGCCAGAAAGAATAGAAACAGAGTCGTTTTCCTTTCGTGGGGTTGTATATTTTGATGTGCCAGGTTTTCTGCGATTTAAATAAAGTTGAATATCTTCTTCAGTTAATGCAACGTTAGCAGGGCAGCCGTCAACCACGACTCCAATCCCTTTTCCATGGGATTCGCCCCAGGTAGTAATTCGAAACAAATTGCCAAAAGTGGAACCAGACATGTAAACACCTCATTTTCTCAGTAGTATGTAATATGATTTTCATTATAGAGGATAATAGTATGAGTTGCAAGAATGTAGTTTCAAGATTAGGGAATAAAGAGAGAACACTTGTAGAATTGTGTCATATAATAAATTATGAAAGTTGTTTTAGACGATTAACATTCATAATGTTGCAAGATAAATTTACTGCATTGCCGCAAGTAAATGTATCAGATTGGAGGATTCGTTATGAATAAAGGAGTAATAACTACATTGGAAACCACTACCGAAAAAGGACTTATTATCGAAGAAAATACCATTTATGAAATTGATGAGGAGTGTATGAATTGTCTGAATAAGGAAAAGAATAGTAATAGAAATTAGGTCGTCTATGAGAGTAAATGCCACCACATTTATATATTCGAAGTAAAAGAAATAAGAAAACGGCGTTGACATGCAACGCCGCCTATGAGACTTACAGATAAAATTAGCAGCAGGAATTTCCACATCCGCCAAAGCAATTGTTGCCACCACAGCAGCAA
>DBKX01000198.1:0-9052 GCA_002297865.1 Lachnoclostridium sp. UBA739 | reverse complement strand
CACCACAGCAGCAAAGGATAAGGATGATCCAGATAATACAACTGCATCCTGAACCTCCATCACAACTATTACATCCGCCACCACAACTTGTAGCTGCTAAATCACTCATACTTAAATCCTCCTAAAATCTTTTACACTCATATATTATGTGGTACTGCTTGTTTGCTTTCCCAAGAAATAAAAAAAACAGAAAAAATCCGATCTTCAAAAAAATTTATAATCTGACAAATCCACAGGAAACGTAATTCGCATATAGGATTACATAAAAAATTATTGTATAATAAGTGAAATGAGATAATGGTCGAGGGAAGAATCTTATCCCAAGGACATGTGTTATCTACTAAAGATTAGATATACTTATTACATAATTATGTATAGAGAAAAGACAATGAGGGATTACGATGAACATAAAATTACAGGTAAGAACATTAGATTTATTAAGTAAAATTGTAAATGGAAATCTAAATAAAATTGCATATATTGATTATGTACCACAGAAAGCAAAATTTAAGAAACAAAAGAATAAGCAGCCATTTCCAAGAACCACACCAGAGGAACAAGGAATTTCCTCACAGTATTTAAAGAATTTTTTAGAGGAACTGCAAAAAGAGGATTCCATCCATACCCAGGGAATCATGATTGCAAGAAATGGTGCGGTTATTTTAGAAGGAGCCTATAAGCCATACGATTTAGATACTTGGAGAGTTACCCATTCTCTATGTAAAAGCTTAATTGGACTAGCAGTTGGTATCGCCATAGACGAAGGCTGGTTTGGACTGGATGATACCATTGCGTCCATATTTGGCAAAGAAAATCGTTTTATGAAAGTATTTCAGCAAAAAAATATTACAATTCGTAACTTGCTTATGATGTCATCAGGAGTAACGTTTAATGAAATCGGATCGATTATAGATACAGAATGGACAAAAAGCTTTTTAGATGCGCAGACTTCATTTGAGCCAGGAAGAGAGTTTGCATATAATAGTATGAATACGTATATGCTGTCAGCAATCATTCAAGAAAAAACGAATCAGAGTGTAACCCAGTTTTTGCAAAAAAGAGTATTTGAGCCAATGGGCATTGATAATGTTCATTGGGAACTAAGTCCAGAGCATATTGTAAAAGGCGGCTGGGGACTGTATATTACATTAGAAGACAGAACGAAGTTAGGACAGTTATTCTTAAATAAAGGCAAATGGAATGGGAAGCAGATTGTCTCTCAAGGTTGGATTAAGCAAATGACTACGAAACACATGGATACTCCAATATGGATGAACCATTATGGTTATGGCTATCAGGTTTGGATAGGGAAAAGAAGGAATTCTGTTATTTTTAATGGAATTCTTGGTCAGAATGTGATAGTCATGCCAGATCTGAATATGGTTATCTCTATTCTTTCCAGCAATGTAGATATGTTTGTAAATAGTAGTCTTTTGGATGTTGTAGAGCGTTTTTTTGCATCTGATATGTTTAGACCATCTAAGACACTTCCTCCCAATCCTGTACAATATGGGGAACTTAAGAACTACTTAGCTACTCTGTCGTTTCAAAAGGAGTTTGCGATAAAGCAAAACGTGAAAAGAAAACAATCAGGTTGGGGAAGGTTTTTAACGAAAAGAAAAAATAGATTTGCAGAGATTTTAAGAGATTTGCCGGATGGAATAGAAAATATCTCTTATGATGTTTATGAGGCTGAAGAAACACATGCAAGCATTGTGCCATTATTTGTTCAGACCATACAGAATAATTTTTCACAGGGAATTACCAGTTTTTCATTTCAAAAAGAAAAAAATCAATTGGTTCTTAATATAGAAGAACATGAAATGAAATGGAAAATTCCAATTGGCTTTAAACAGCCCATATATTCGGTATTAAACGTACATGAAGAGTATTATCAGATATCTGCTTGGGGGCAACTTACAAAGACAGAAGATGATGTTCCAGTTTTGAAATTACAGATTGGATACTTGGAAACAACTAATTGCCGTGTCATGCGGTTCTATTTTCAAGATGGATGCATAATAGTAAAGACTTGTGAGGTTCCAGATCCAGCAAAAATTCTAGACCAGGTTATACCGTTCTTACGTTTTGCATTGCCAACAGGAGGAATTGAAACCATCAAGAATACGGATATGGTACAGAATAAAATTGCACAAATGGTTGAACCAAGTTTCTGTGCATTTCCTAAAAAGGATGGAGAGAAAACCATTGCATTAAAATAAAATAGTGTTAAGATTAAATAAATAGAAAGACAAGGAGGTATTATGAGCAGTATATGTTGATACAAGAGGCAGGTAAGAACTTTTTATTTGTTGGAAACACCAGCTATGGAGTGGCAAATGTGATTCATAAGGTTGAGAGTATTACGAATACAAAAATCCACCATGTCTTTGCAGGATTTCTTTTACTGGAAGAAGCGCTAAAATATGAAGAGAACGCACAGCAGATAAATGAAGTTATGAAAGATTTGAAATCTGGCAATTGTCATTTTTATACTTCCAGATTAAATGGGAAGGAAGCTCTAAAGGAGCTTGATACCAATCTGAAGAGCCAGATTACATATTTTTCTCAAGGTGAGGAAATTACGATTTAATGACAGGAGTTTAGTATATGAAGATTTTAGTTGATGCGGATGCATGTCCTTGCAATGCAATTATTGAAAAAGTGGCAAAAGAATATGGAATAGCGCTATTGTTTTTAGTGGATTCGAATCATATTTTAAGTTCAGATTACGGTGAAGTATTAGTGATTGGTCAAGGAGCAGATGCAGTGGATTTTGCACTTATCAACAGACTTCAGGGAGGCGATATTGCAGTAACTCAGGATTATGGAGTTGCTGCGATGGCACTTGGTAAGAAAGGTTTCGCAATCCATCCAAGTGGAAAAATATACAATGACAGCAACATGGATCAAATGTTGTTTGAACGGCATTTGTCTAAGGTACAGCGAAAGTCTAACAAACGGTTTCATGGTAAGGGTCCGAGGAAACGAACGAAAGAAGATGATGAACGATTTGAATCTTCTTTTCGCAGACTTGTTGAACAGGCACAAAATATTTGACATTTTCTTTCATAATGTTATAATGGAAACGTTAATAGAACTTAATAAGATTTATGCAGGGGGACGTTATCGTTGAGAAGGTAAAACCTGACCCTTTGAACCTGTCAGTTAATACTGCCGTAGGGAGCAAATATATAGTTAATTAAAGAGAATAGATTAAAAATATATCATCGTCACCTTAACGGGTGGCGATTTTTTTATTCGAGGAAATATATCAGAAGTGTCTTACCTGGCAGGATTACATGTAAACTTGCACTGCTGCTATTACAGGAGCAATTGATGTGATTGGCAATGGGGCTAAAATTGTAAAGATTCATAGTGGAACACAACTGGAAAGTATGGATTAGGAAGCTTTCACATTGGTATATTCGATGCGTTGAGTACCATAAACGTAACAAAGTTAAAGGAGATGGCAAGAAATGAAGAACTTTGATAAGAAACAGACAGACTACTCAGTTTATCTTTGTACAGATAGAGATTTAATGAGTACACAGACACTGGAAGAAGCCGTAGAAGAGGCAATTAAAGGTGGTGCAACTTTGATGCAGTTAAGAGAAAAGAACTGCTCTTCAAAGGAGTTTTATGAGACGGCAGTTTCTGTTAAAAAAATTACTGAAAAATACAACATTCCACTGATTATAAATGATCGTGTGGATATTGCGCTTGCAGTGGATGCGGAAGGTGTTCACGTGGGGCAAAGTGACTTGCCTGCAAAAGTTGTCAGAAAGATTCTCGGAAAAGACAAAATCATAGGTGTTTCAGCAAGAAATTCAGAACTTGCAGTGAAAGCATATGAAGATGGAGCAGATTATTTAGGAGTAGGTGCGATGTATGCGACTAGTACCAAAAAGGATGCTAAGGTCATTACAATGGAAGAACTGGTTAAGATAAGAAACAGTGTACCAATTCCTATCGTGGTAATTGGTGGAGTGAATGAAAACAATATCTCGGATTTTAAAGGAACGGGAATTGATGGCGTAGCTGTAGTTTCTGCAATTATAAGCAAGCCAGACATTGAAGAAGCAGCACGTAATTTAAAGCAATTAGTAGGAGCAATAAAATAGATGAAAAAAGTATTAACAATAGCAGGCAGTGACTGTAGTGGCGGGGCAGGAATACAAGCCGATTTAAAAACATTTTCAGCACATGGAACTTATGGAATGAGCGTTATTACTTCAGTAGTTGCTGAGAATACATGTAAGGTTACATCCATACATAATGTGCCAATCAATATAATAGAAGATCAGCTAGATGCAGTATTTACGGATATAGAGCCAGATGCAGTTAAAGTGGGGATGCTTTCCAATGAACAGGTTATCCATGCAGTAGCAGAGAAGTTAAAACAGTATCAGGTGAAAAATGCAGTAATTGACCCCGTGATGATTGCCAAAGGTGGCTGTGCTCTAATGCAGCCAGAAGCACACGAAGCTTTAGTAAAAGAAATGATTCCGTTGTCCTATCTGTTGACGCCTAACATACCGGAGGCTAGTGAAATATTAAAGATGGACATCAATTCCATAGAAGATATGAAAAAAGCATGTGAATTGATTCACAGGCTAGGTGCCCAAAATGTCTTGGTAAAGGGAGGACATTTTGAAGGAGACCCAACAGATGTATTATATGACGGTACCAAATTTTATTGTTTAACGGGAAAAAGAATTGATTCAAAAAATACGCATGGGACAGGATGTACATTGTCTTCTGCAATTGCAGCTAATCTTGCCAATGGATTATCTTTAGAACAGGCAGTAAAACAAGGTAAAGATTATGTGACGAATGCAATATTATACACAACACCAATAGGCCATGGTCATGGACCTACCAATCATTTTTATAAATGGTTTCATAATTAGGAGGATGAAAAATGAGAGATTACAAAACACAGATGGAAGCAGCAAAAAAAGGAATTATTACACCGGAGATGGAAGTGGTATGTCAGAAAGAAAACATGGCTACAGATATTTTGTTAGGAAAGGTTGCAAAAGGTGAAATTGCGATTCCTGCTAACATGAATCACAAATCTTTATCTGCAGAAGGAATTGGTTCAGGTTTACGAACAAAAATAAATGTAAACTTGGGTATATCTGGAGACTGCAAAAATTATGAAGTTGAAATGGAAAAAGCAAAATTAGCCATAGAATTTGGCTGTGAAGCGATTATGGATTTAAGTAACTATGGGAAAACTAATAAATTCCGTGAAGAATTAGTGAAAATGTCTCCTGCCATGATAGGTACAGTTCCTATGTATGATGCAGTGGGTTACTTAGAAAAAGATTTATTAGACATTACAGCCAAAGATTTCTTAAAAGTTGTAGAGGCACATGCTAAGGAAGGGGTTGATTTTCAGACAATTCATGCTGGAATTAACCGCCGAACAATAGAAGCATTTAAAAGACAGAAACGTTTAACGAATATCGTTTCTCGTGGAGGCTCTTTGCTTTTTGCATGGATGGAGATGACAGGCAATGAAAATCCATTCTTTGAATACTACGATGAAGTGTTAGAGATTTTAAGAGAATATGATGTAACTATAAGTATCGGAGATGCTTTAAGACCAGGTTCTATTAACGATAGTTCGGATGCAGGACAAATCTGTGAGTTAATTGAGATAGGGGATTTAACAAGACGAGCATGGGAAAAAGATGTTCAGGTTATGGTAGAAGGACCAGGTCATATGGCGATGAATGAGATAGCTGCCAATATGACGATGCAGAAGCGTTTATGTCATAATGCGCCATTCTATGTATTAGGACCTTTAGTTACAGACATTGCCCCAGGGTATGATCATATTACGTCAGCTATTGGTGGTGCAATAGCAGCGGCAAATGGTGCAGATTTCTTATGTTATGTAACACCAGCAGAACATCTAAGATTACCTGATGTAAACGATGTAAGGGAAGGTATTGTAGCTTCTAAGATCGCAGCTCATGCAGCAGATATTGCCAAGGGAGTACCAGGAGCAAGAGATATTGACAAAAAGATGAGTGATGCAAGAAGACGAATTGACTGGGAAGAGATGTTCTCTTATGCCATTGATAGTAAAAAGGCGAGAGAATACTTTGAAAGTTTGCCTCCAGCAGATAGACACACATGTTCTATGTGTGGTAAAATGTGTGCTATGAGGACAACAAACAAGATTTTAAGCGGAGAAAAGGTTGAGTTAAAATAACTACAAACTGGGTGGAGTGACTGCTTCCTTGCTTGTTGCTTGAGTAAAGGGGACGATACATATGATGTACTCACAAGATGAGGTTTACGCGCAGATAGCAAAAATGCTTCCAGAAGGCAGGCCTATTAAGCTGTTGGACTTAGGATGCTGTACAGGTTTGGAGTATGAAGTGTTTATGCGTGTCAATCCTGAAACGGAAGTGACAGGAATTAAGGAAGAAGAGAGCCTTAGAAAGATGCTTAAGGAGAAAGCAGGAAAAAGGGTAGAGCATCTTCGGCTCATTTATGGCGATTATTTTAATGTTGATTTAGGGCTCAAACGTTATGATGTTGCAATGTCTGTTATGGGTTTGAATGAATTTAGCAGAAAGAATAAACTGACGCTCTACAAAAAGGTATTTCATGCACTTAACTCAGATGGCATATACATTGAGCAAGATTATGTAACAAATGAAGATGAAATTGTAGGAAGCATAAGCAATGTGTTTTCCAAACAGATATCATTGCTTCTTGAGTCAGGATTTCAGCGGGTTGAGAAGGCATGGTATCGACAAAATACTATTATTCTAAAAGCGATTAAATAATGGATGGAAAGGGTTACGCTTTACAAGGAGTGTAGCCCTTTTACCGTTTAGGAAAGTACACTTAGTTTCATCTTCTACAATGTTCACAATAGGATAAGATTAGGCATATTATATTGAATAGGGAGAATCTGTCTGTTAGAGAGTAGGGGAAAACAGTATGGATCGAGTTTCGGATATTATCCGCTTAAAATGGGCGCATAGTCAGAACATTTTAGGTCAAGGAGTAGGAGTTGCAATTCTGGATACAGGAATTATACTACATCCAGACTTTGTAAACAAAAAGAATAGAATTGTTGCATTTCAGGACTTTGTGAATGGGAATAATAAAATGTACGATGATAACGGTCATGGGACACATGTATCTGGAATTCTTGCTGGTGACGGGTGTGCTTCTAAGGGAACGTATTGTGGAGTGGCGCCAGGATGTGACATAATATCAGTTAAAGTGTTGAATCATAAAGGAAATGGAGATATTGTTAATGTTGTAGCGGGACTTCACTGGGTGGTACAAAATAAAGAAAAATATAATATTCGTGTGGTTAATATATCTGTTGGTACTACTGCGAAATCAGTAATTAGTGAAGATTCAGAATTGGTTAGAGCGGTTAATATGGTGTGGGATAATGATATTGTTGTTGTTGTTGCAGCAGGCAATGGTGGGCCACATCCAAAGACAATCGGCGCACCAGGTATTAGCAGAAAGGTTATTACAGTCGGGGCATCTGATGATGATATCGCAGTAGATCTGATGGGAAAAAATATGAAAGACTATTCTGGAAGAGGACCTACTAATGCTTGTATTAAGAAGCCTGATGTAGTAGCTCCAGGAAGCAGGATTGTCAGTTGCAATGCAATGAAGAGACAGAATAACATTTTTAGTTTTCGACAGAATGGCATAAATTATTATACAGAGAAGAGTGGAACGAGTATGTCAACACCAATGGTTTCAGGGGCAGTGGCGTTATTGCTTTCTCAGTATCCGGATTATACGACTAGAGATGTGAAAATGAAGTTTAAGGAATCGTCAGATGACCTTGGGCAACCTCATGGAAAACAGGGGTGGGGAAGACTTAATGTGGCGAAACTGTTGCAGGAGTGAGTTTCTATTAGGTGGCAAAAGCTGCAAAGGTGTGAGGAACTTTCTGCTATTTTCGTAGAGCCTGTAGAGTAAAGGAAATGATTTGCTCTATAGGTTCTTTTGGTACTGGAAGAAATGGTACTGTTTTTCGTTCCTTTCATCATTTGCTTTTTACGACACGCTTTGATACAATAAGTACAGTTTAATTGAAAGAGAAAAGTCAAACTATAATTAATATTGGGAGGATACGCATGACAAAATTAATTTTATTTCCATATGCAGGGTCTTTAGGGTTAGGATATAATCAATGGACAAGGCAGTTGAAAGAGAACTTTGAAGTGCATCGTATTGTATACACAAGTTTAAAAGAAGGTGTTAGAGATTATGAATGTACAAGCTGGAATGAACTTATGGATTTGTTATACAAAAAAATTGAAGTTTTAGCTGAGAACGAGGATTATATTTTTTTTGGGCATAGTATGGGAAGTCGTGCTGCATATGAGATGTACAAAAGGCTTTGGGAAAATGGAAAACCACTGCCTAGCAGGATTATCCTATCAGGCTGCAAAGTACTATCTACTATAACAGAAGACCCAGATTTAATGAATGAGCAGGAATTCAGAGAGGAATATATTAAACTGGGAGGAATCAGCGATGACGTATTGGCCTGTGATGAACTTGCAGATTTAGCATTTGCAGATTTAAGGAAAGATGTAAAACTTCTTAGCCAATACCGTTTTAAGCCTGTGCCAATGAAGAGCTCTGTAACGGTACTAAATGGAGATCTTGATAACATTTCTTCTAAGGAAGAATGGGATGAATTGCTAGGTACTGAAGTAGAATGGAAGTTGTATAAGGGGAAACACTTTTTTATATATGACCATGAACAAGAAATATTTGATGATTTATATTCATATGCGCTATAAGAGAAGAGAAAAGAGAAAAGATTATAGGAGAGCAACATGATACGTGATACTTTTGAAGCGATTGTGAAGGGCATTAATGTCCGTCAGAATTTAAGTTTATTAAAGCAGGAATTAAAGGAAGGAAACAATAAGCATGCTTTACTGTTTCATATAGGCAGTCAATATAATGAAATGTTTGTTAGATTGCTTAGTAATGAAGACGCAAAAACAAGGAAGAATGCAGCGCTCGTTATGGG
>DBKX01000290.1:12418-14862 GCA_002297865.1 Lachnoclostridium sp. UBA739 | reverse complement strand
CATGTCTCCTTCTGATACCATAATGGATATTATGACGGGACAGTCCATCGCGGTGAAATATGATCAGGGGGCATATTTAGTGCAAAATGAATCCTTTTTAAAAATCCCATCCAATCCGATTGATCAGTCTTCTATTCAGGCATATGCCAAAGATTTACATGAACATGACGCAACATATGATCTTAGTGCACCACATTTAAGTTTATGCATGAAAGAAGACATTGTTGATTTTACAAAAGGCAAGGCAGCAGTTATTCATAAATGGTTAGATCCAAACATGCCAATCCGTCCAATTTACTATAAACAAGGACCAGAAAATTCATCTGTTAAAATGGTGAATTTCTACTGGAACTTTAAGGATGAAGCAAGTGCCAATGCATATTTTAACTGGTACTATGAACAGCATGGTGGCGAATTAAGAAGCACCTATAAAGATTTCTATCGCTCACTTGGTGGTGGAAAACATGCGTTTCAGTTTAACGCAGATCCTTTTGAACGTTTACAAGTAGCAGGTTCTTTCTTGTACCAGGATCAGTCAACGGGAACATTTCGCATCGAAAAAGGTGAAGTTAAGAATATGGAGAAAGAGTCTGAAGAGCTGTCAACAGACTATAAATCCGTTCAACTCAATTTAAGAGAAGATGGCAGTACAACGAAAGCTGTAAAGGATAACCCATATGTGGATACCCATTTTAATCTAAAGGAAGCAAAAAAACATCCAGTCATAATCGATCATACTGGAATAAAATCGAACAAATTTAATCAAGATGCTACTATAACCATTACCAATGCGGATACCTTTGAGGTAACTTCAAATATGGCAGGATTAATCATAGCTGCAGGAGATGTCAAAGTGAATGCCACAAGATTTGAAGGATTAATTGTAGCAGATGGCAAGATAATGTTATCAGCCAATTCCGATATTTATGCGGATGAGAAAATGATTCTCGACTTATTAAACTACTGTCAGAGCAAAGGGGTATTGCTAAAAAAATATATTTATGGTTATGATAGTTCATCAACAGGAGCAGCAGGAGATGACAGTATTAATTTCGGGGATGCGATTGCATTTGAAAACTGGAAAAAGAATGCGTAACGTGATACGGAGGTGAGGAGTATATTGAAAGCAGAGAAGTTAAATAGCAAGGGTTTTTCCTTGATAGAAGCAATCATATGTATGGCAATTATGGCGATTTTGTCGGCTAGTGCAGTCTCCTTATCAGGTCATATCAAATACGCAAATACAAAAAAATGTGTCAAGGAGCTGAATCAAAATCTAGAGACAGCCCGAATGGCTTCTATGAGCAAGGCAGGAACCTGGCAGTTTTATCTCTATCGGAAGGACGGGGATTTATATTATTCCTTGTCAACAGGGGCTTTGGACCGAGCTGCTGGTACAAAACTAGGTGGTAAGAAGATTAAGCTCTATTATACGAAAAAGGGTGAATCGGAAACAGAGCTTACCAATGTAACTACATCAGCAGTGCAAATACAGTTTTCAAAAAGCACTGGCGCGTTTATTGCCAAGAATGGAGCGAATATCTACGAAAGTTTAAGAGTTGCTACGGATACTTACAAAGGTTACACAATTGAGCTAATCGAGAAAACCGGAAAGCACATATTGAAGTAAATCCATCTGGAGAGAGGAGATGATTTTTTGAAGGTGAATACAAAGGGTATCACCATTATAGAATTGATGCTTGGAGTTGTTTTGTTTAGTATCGTTGCGTTAAGCATTACATATTTTATCTCAACAGGTATGAAGACATGTACAGAAGCAGAGAATACCATTAATGTACAAGAAGAGTCACAGGTTGTCCTGAATCAGCTGCTTCATATAACAGTAGAAGGAAACAGTCTTGATTTTAAAACGGACCCAACTGGTGATGCCAGATTCTATGTAATGAATACTGATAAAAAGTTTAAAACTACCAGCCTNNTGACCAGCATAGAAAAGATTTTATATTTTAAAAAGTCATCTGGAGAGTTATATTATTACGAAGTAAATTCTTCCACTAGTGATGATGACAAAGAGCAGATTGCGAAAGAAATATCCGGTGCAACCTCCTCCATTGGTTTAGGGCAGCTTTTAGGAGAATATATGACAGGGTTTAAAGTGACCATAGATTCGTCATTATACAATGTAACGTTTGAATTAGGTTTTAATCTGTCAGGCAAAGAAATAAAGTCAAAAGATTCGATTACATTAAGAAACAGGTACGTGGAAACAAAAAGTGCATTTGTAGAAATCAAGTAACGAGATGGTTATTATGAGTTCAACAGTGGAGATTTTAGGAGAGGATGTTTATGTTAGAGTGGTTTAAGAGACATCGGAAGGGGCTAGCCGTTTCGATTGCCTGTTTTATGGCAGTTATTGTAATGGTTACCGTTGCATTGGAAAACTATGCGCCAATGGTAATCAGTCAGAAGAGCAAAGAGGTAAA
>DBKX01000290.1:763-12371 GCA_002297865.1 Lachnoclostridium sp. UBA739 | reverse complement strand
TGATGATAATTATAATGCGGATCTTTTGAATAAACCTGGAGCAGAACCTAAGTTTAGAATGGATGCGAAATTTAAAATACTAGAAATTGTTCCATACAAAGGGATGGCAGAGCTTGGATATGGAATTGCGGGCGAAGAGCCGGTTGATATTTCTAAGATTAAAAAAGAGGATTATGACAAATCCCTAGACCAGAACTTTCATCAGTCTCAAACTGTTTTGGCTTGGAATAGTACTACTAAGAAATATGTCAATAAAAATAGCTTCCTTCGTACAACATTAAAAGAAGCATTACAGCTTTCAGCGAGCCAGGTAAAAAAGTATGAAGATAACCATTTAGTTGATGTACTTGTAGTAGAGCCTTCCCAGATTAATGCACATCCTGAATTAATCGAACAAAGTGATTATATATCCATTCATGATGATTTTGCGAAAGGTCCTAATGATTACTTCAATCGCTACTTGTACATATACGAACTATATAGTTATGCAGCAATCCATAATAAGCTTAGTACAAAGTATTATAACAGCGGCAATTATCCAAAGTTTAAAGGAAATGGAGACACAAGCACAGACCTTTCCATGGAAGTTGTTGCAAAGTTATATCATTACTGCATGATCGACGAGATGCCTCTTTCCATACCTGGTTATGTTGTGAAAAAAGAACTAGATGGCTACAACAGCCTTCAGAAGCTAGGATATTCTGTATCCATGGCAACCTATCTGCAGAACAAGAAAATAATGGCCCCCAAAAAGTGTTATGAAAAACTGTTTAAAGATTTACATGACAACAGCTGGAATTTTTGGGAAGCTAAAAATCTTATGAAATACTTATGTTCTGGCAAAACACAATCAGAAGTAGATAAGCTTGTAACAGAATATGAAGTAGGCTATAGTAATGCTGTCGATAATGATTTTGTGGGAAAATATAACAATACAACGGTTTGTGCCTTTGCACATGGTGCTGGTGAACAGTGTAGCTTAATGAGTAAAATGACCTTACCAGATAGTATAGGTGATGCTATTGATACATCAGGAGAAGAAAAATGGTGTAAAGGAGTTAACAATGATTCTCGTGATGTAGCAATCACAATTGCAAATGCGTATTGCCCAACAATGACCGTATTAGACGTAGAACCGGATAATAGCTTTACTTTGACAGAACTTGATATTAAGTCATGGATACCATCTGAGATAAGAATCAAGGTTGCAGTGGTAAAAATGACAATGAGTGAATTTGTCGGCATTATAAATGATTTAAACAGTGACTACGATATGATTTACTTTGGAAAAAATATAGATAAGATGCAAGGTGGTAAACTGTACTATAAAGGAATCACTGCAAAGAGCAGCCACTTAGCCAGTTTACAGGGTGAGAAAGAAAATAAAACAGATTTTCAGTATTCAGGAAATGACATCACAGATCGCATGATTGAAAAAGTAAGAGCATTTATGGATGCGGGTTATCCAGTAGCATATGCTACAGATTTGGCAGAACCATCAAAGATCAATACGGATACCAAAATGTATCAATTTTTAGCCGCTGATAAGGATGGAATGTACACAGTAGCCGATGACCAGACCATTAATGGAGGATCCGAAACAGGGCTTTTAAATTATACCAGTGTAAAACTTGGGAAAGCGTATATTTATGATACATTAGACTCTATCATTCAGGAATATGAAGAAGGAACAGGAGTATCCATAGGTACAACTGGATTTAATGGTTTAGAGGTTGATACTCGCTTTGGTTCTGGCAGTTATCGTGCTTATCTCTATATAGACACCGACCATAATGGTATCTATAATGAATGGGTAAAAAAGGACGGTTCCTATACTTTAGACGAAAATTATGAAAAGCCAATTTGGAGTGATAATTTTACTTCAGGAGAAACTGTTAAAGTATCCGGTGCTAAGATTCCATCTAGCGCAATGTTAGGAGTGGTTTCTTATAAGCTTGAAATAGTAAAATTAAGTGGCGGAGCACCAGCTGGTATTCGAAGTAATATTACAGGAAATGTAAAATGTGCAGCAAGTGCAAAGACAATATCCGTTTTACAGCTTTCTGATTTTACCAGTTATCCAGAGATGGATCTTACTTCAAGCTCAAGTGAAGCGACTAGATTCCGTAATTATGCATTAAGCAGCGTAGTGTCTGACCGCTTCCATATTGATGTGACAGCAAAAGATATCATGACAACAGATTTTGATACATTTGAGATGCTTGATTATGATGTAATCCTAATGGGATTCGTTAATCCAGCCAAAAAACTCCCGAATGCAGATGGTATTCTTAACAAGATAGCAATTGCAGCAGGAAAAGGAAAGGGTATTATCTTTACTAGAGATGTTCTATCCTATTTTAACGATAATACAGATGCAGACCACTGGGGAAGCAATACGAATTACCGAGTAAGAACACTGTTGGGAATGGATCGGTATAAAGCCTTTGCAGGGGGAGCAGCCACAGCAAAAGATTCTGAAATGTCATTTACATACAGTGTGCTCAATAAGTTCTGCTCTGAGAAGTATTTTTCAGGAATGGAAGAGAATATAACTTCAACTGGAATTGTGTCACGAATCAATGAAGCAAAAATAGCCAGATATCCATATGTAATTGATATAGATAATCTTGTGGATAAAAAGGCAAATGGTTTTGTAACAAAGAGTGGTATCTACCAAGTAGACGTAGACCAGGAAGGTGCCGAAGTAGTGAACGGCGTTGCATATTTCTGTTTAGATGGGAACGAAGGAGAAAAAACTTATAGTATTTCACCTAGAGATGTAAGAAATAATTATTATTTATGGAGAAATGACTCTGTGTTCTACACCGGCATTGGAAGAGATAGTTTGAAAGGCGGTTACGACAATGAAGTAAAACTTTTTATTAATACAATTATTTCAGCATATGGATTAGAACGTTCGGTAAATATTGACATTACCAATCTTCATCAGGTAAGTGATTTTGCTTATGGCAAGTCTTATCTGTTATATGGGGATGTAGACTTTACAGAAGCATCCATAGAAGGAAATAAAAATGTTGAATTTAATCTTTCTACGGCAGGAATGAGCAGCCCAGTAATCAAAATTAAATTTTATAAAGCTGATGCAGATGGTAATATTTATGGAGATGCTTTGAAATTAAAGCGAGATGGAACAAAGTTTGGATTAGATGTTTCAGGAAGTGAAGCAGATGAATTTATTGTATCCGATGGAACAGATTATATCTATCAATATCCATATGCATATCTGAATAGTGGTGCCAATGAGCATATACGAATCGTTGCAGAAGCCAAAGACAAAGGAAAAACCATTACAGATACAGTTTTGATAAAAGCACTTAGAAGGTCTATGTTTGATTTAGATTAGTAAGATTTGAAAAGGGACTGTCGCTTTAACGATTGAAAAATGATATGATACCTCTAAAGTAGACATGGTAAATAGCCAAAATCTACTTTGGAGGTGTTTTTGTGTCAAATAAATTGCATACACCTGAATTAAGAGCAATAGTCACACAACAGTACTTAGATGGTGTTGCTATCCTGTCCTTTTGAGTCTATTTATGAAGTTTATTTCTATTTCATAATTAACTTTCTTGACTTACAAAATAGAATCTCATTTGCAATTTACCCAAGAAATTGACATATTTTATTTAAGAGGGTATAATTAGTAAAAAATGTTTAAAAGGAGAATTTTTATGTTAAAAGAAAAAGTAATTTCATTAAGAAAATATGCTATATTTTTAGCATTGTTAATGTTTGTGTTATATCCTTTGACTGCAGAAGCAGTGACACATACATACATATCTTCTTATGATATGACTGGAGGAGTATTTTCTAAAAGCTACTACCAACCATCTTCGTTCATTGAAACAACCGTTATACCTGAAAAAGGAAGAGACGATTGTAATATGGGAATTATTTGGGCAAAAAAATATGCATATGGTTGGGATGGAGACATAAAATATGTTAGTTCGACACGTGGAGGTACTGCAACATTTTACACTAGTGATAAACGCAAAATATGGCTACGTGATTTTGCTGGAACCAGGTGGACAGGAACTGTTGTTCTGAAATGGGATTAATACAATACATATGGAGGTGAATGAATTTGTATATTTTTGATTTCCACTTAATAACTTTCCTTGTTGTATACATATTTCTTTTACTTCTAACATTTATAATTGCAAAGTTAAGGAAAGATAGAGAACATTATTTTTTATACTATATGTTTATAATTTTTTATTATCAGTTGTTGTTTAAGGTAACTATGTTACCAATAATGATATTTAAACCAGGTGAATTAGAACAATTTAGAATTGCTACTGGTGGGAATATAAACGTATTACAAACAATACCACTTAAAACAATTACTGAAAATCTTTCTTCTAGGACAGGATTAATACAATTAGTAGGTAATTTAGTATTGCTTATGCCGCTTGTATTTATATTGAAGTATTTAACAAAGAAAAGTCATTCTGATAAAATAATATTATTAGTTACAATTTGCGTTAGCATAGGGATCGAGTGTATTCAATATATTAATGTTAAAATAACACACTTTCCTTCTCATGCTGTAGATATTGATGATTTGATATTAAATGTATTTGGTTCAATTTTAGCATTGGTGCTTTTGAAAATATTGAACAAAATGGCGCCAGAGCTTATTATGTGGATTCGATACAGCATGATTGTAAAAGAAAATAATTAATTTTTCAAAAGGGGTGTCGCACAAAAACTTAGGGCGACATCCCCCTTTTTACTTGCATAAATATGCAAATGTATAGTATGATTAATGATAATTCAGAGCAAAATAGAGATTACAAACATGCATAAAAGAAAGGTGAAGTGTAATGGAGATAGAAAGAAAGTTTCTAGTAAAAGAATTACCAGATAAATTAGAACAATACGAGTGTAAAGTAATTGAACAGGGATATCTGTGTAATAATCCTACCGTTCGAATTCGTAAGAGCAATGAAAATTATATTTTAACATATAAATCAAAGTTTGGAATTGAACAGGACGAAAATCGTACCGCAAAAGTAGAGAATGAAGTGGAAGTGCCTTTAAACGAAGCATCCTTTTTGCATTTAAAAGAAAAAGCAGATAATCATATGATAGTAAAGAACCGCTACTTAGTTCCTTTAGATGGTGGTTACACAGCAGAATTAGACATTTTCAAAGAACAGCTAGAAGGACTTTTATTAGTAGAAGTTGAGTTTAGAAATGAGGAAACAGCCAATCAATTCTGCCCTCCAGACTGGTTTGGTGAGGATGTAAGTCTCGATAGAAGATACACCAATGGGCATTTATCGACGGTAGATTCGTATAATTTCTAAAGAGGGTAGATTTTTTAACCAATTTCACTTATAATGTATATAATACAATACTAATGGAGGGTAAATCATGTTTAAAATAGTGAAAAAGCAGTACTTAGCTAATAATATCTATTTAATGGACATTTTAGCACCAAGAGTTGCGAAATCCTGTTATCCAGGACAATTTGTAATCGTAAAAATGGATGAAAAGGGAGAAAGAATTCCTTTGACAATTTGTGATTATGATAGAGAGAAAGAGACTGTCACGATTGTATTCCAGGCAGTAGGAGCTTCGACAAAAATTATGGCAACTTATGAAGAAGGCGATTCCTTCCGTGATTTCGTAGGACCACTTGGATGTAGATCAGAGTTGATCAACGAAGACCCAGAAGAATTAAAGAAAAAGAATATTTTATTTGTAGCTGGTGGAGTTGGAACAGCTCCTGTTTATCCACAAGTAAAATGGATGAAACAGAATGGTTATGATGTGGATTGTATCATCGGTGCAAGAAGCAAAGAATTAATCATTTTAGATAAAGAAATGGAACAGTGGGCCAAAAATGTATATGTTTGTACAGATGATGGTACATATGGATTTAAAGGAAATGTAAATGATCAGATTAAAGATCTTGTGAGTAACCAAGGCAAAAAGTACGACTTAGTTGTAGCTATCGGACCTGTTATTATGATGAAATTTGTCTGTTTATTAACGAAAGAATTAAATATTCCTACTATTGTAAGTATGAATCCTATCATGGTTGATGGTACAGGAATGTGTGGAGCTTGTCGTTTAACAGTTGGCGGGGAAGTAAAATTCGCTTGCGTTGATGGACCAGAGTTTGATGGACATTTAGTGAATTTCGACGAAGCTATGAAGAGACAGCAGATGTACAAGACAGAAGAAGGACGTGCTCTTTTACAAGTACAAGAAGGAGCAACACATAAAAACGGCGGCTGTGGCTGCAGTGATAAATAGTAGAAAGGATAGGGTTATATTATGGCAGTAGATGCATTAAAGAGAGTGCCTGTCAGGGAACAGGACCCACAAGAACGTGCAAAAAACTTTAAAGAAGTTTGTTTAGGATATAATGAAGAAGAAGCAGTTAATGAAGCACAAAGATGCTTAGGCTGTAAAAATGCAAAATGTGTTACAGGATGTCCAGTATCCATCGATATTCCTAGCTTTATTGGAAAAGTAAAAGAAGGAAATATGGAAGAAGCCTATCACGTAATCAGTGAATATTCTGCATTACCAGCTGTATGTGGACGTGTTTGTCCACAGGAAAGCCAATGTGAGAGCAAATGTATCCGTGGTATCAAAGGTGATGCTGTATCTATCGGTAAACTTGAAAGATTTGTAGCAGACTGGGCTAGAGAAAATGGAATCAAACCAAAGGCAGCAGAATCCATGAATGGTAAGAAAGTTGCCGTTATCGGTTCTGGTCCTGCAGGTTTAACATGTGCTGGAGACCTTGCAAAAGCAGGTTATGATGTAACCATTTTCGAAGCATTACATGAGCCAGGCGGTGTGCTTTCTTATGGTATTCCAGAATTCAGACTTCCAAAGCAGACAGTCGTTGCTTCTGAAGTAGAAAATGTAAAAGCTCTTGGAGTTAAGATTGAAACCAACGTGGTAATTGGTAAAGCTACTACAATTGATGAATTATTAACAGAAGAAGGATTTGACGCTGTATTCATCGGTTCTGGTGCAGGACTTCCAAAATTCATGGGTATCCCAGGAGAGAACGCAAACGGCGTATTCTCAGCCAATGAATATTTAACAAGATCCAACTTAATGAAAGCATTCAAAGATGATTATGCTACACCAATTGTTGGCGGCAAGAAAGTAGCTGTTGTTGGTGGCGGTAACGTAGCTATGGATGCTGCACGTACTGCATTAAGACTTGGTGCAGAAGTACATATCGTGTACAGAAGAAGTGAAGCAGAACTTCCTGCCAGAGTTGAAGAAGTACATCATGCAAAAGAAGAAGGTATTATCTTTGATTTACTTACCAATCCAAAACAAATCTTAGTAGATGAGAATGGATGGGTAAAAGGAATTGAAGTTGTAAAAATGGAATTAGGCGAACCAGATGCATCAGGCAGAAGAAGACCAGTTGAAGTTGCAGGTTCTGAATATACAATTGACGTTGATACCGTAATCATGTCACTTGGTACAAGCCCTAATCCATTAATTTCTTCCACAACAGATGGTTTGGAAACAAATAAATGGAAATGTATCACAGCAGATGAAGTAAACGGCAAGACTACAAAAGAAGGCGTTTACGCTGGTGGAGATGCTGTAACAGGTGCTGCAACAGTAATTTTAGCTATGGGTGCTGGTAAGGCAGCAGCTAAGGGGATTGATGAATTTTTACAGAATAAATAGAAACATAACATAAAGTAAGTATTAGGGAACTTTCGTTGCATATCAATGAATGTTCCCTTTTTTCCCATACCAAGTTTTATATTCCTATTTCCTTGATGTAAATCATAATTTATGTTAAAATAGTGTATGATAATGGTAATTATATTATCTACTAAATCGTTGGAGGTAAATAAAAGTATGGATAAAAAGGGATTCCTTTCTTTCAATACTGTTATAGATAATGTGAATGATAAAGTCCTAATTCTTATTCTAATGGTGCTCATTGCAACCATGATAGTTCTGCTCATAAATGTGCGAAAACGGTATGTGGCAGAACGTGAAGCAAGGGAAGCAAAAAAGCAGCTTGAAGAAAACTACATAGAATTAGAGGAGGCATACAAACAAGTCAAGTCGACACAGGAAGAGTTGGCTCAAAAGTATGATGAATTAAAACGCAGTGAGGAACGGAATAAGAAGTTAGCATATATAGATTATCTGACAGATTTACCGAATCGCATTTCTTTTACTGAAAAACTAGATCAGATAATGGCAAATATTCAAAAAGAAGAAGTAATTGCCGTTATGTATATTGACTTAGATAATTTTAAGAATATCAATGATGTGCTTGGACATTCATACGGTGATGAATTGTTAATTGATGTGACAGACAGAATGAAACAGGTGTTGGACCAAAATGATTATTTTGCTCGCTTTGGTGGAGATGAATTTATGGTTTTGACACAAAACATCCAAAGTACAGAACTCTATGAGGAAAAAATACGTAAAATTCAAAAAGTATTTACCTATCCATTTGTATTATCCATGAGAGAATTTTTTGTAACAACAAGTATTGGAGTTGCATTTGCACCCAAAGATGGAAAAACAACGCAGATGCTTGTTAAAAATGTAGATGCCGCTATGTATTCTGCAAAAGCTATGGGAAAGAATACGTATTGTTATTATGACGAAAATATTAATGAGTCCTTAATGGCTAAGATAGAGCTGCAGTCAGAACTTCGTAATGCATTGCATAATGAAGAATTCGCAGTATTTTATCAGGCTCAAATTGATTTAAAATGCGATAAAATTGTTGGTTTTGAAGCACTGGTACGCTGGATTCATAAAGAGAAAGGATTGATTGCACCAGGTGGCTTTGTTCAGGTTGCAGAAGAAACTGGCTTGATAGTACCAATCGGAAGATGGGTTTTATTTGAGGCGTGTAAACAGCTGAAACGTTGGGAAGAGGAAGGATATAACGATATTAGTATTGCAGTGAATCTGTCGGCAAGACAGTTTAAAGATGCGGATATTGTTGCTATGGTCAATGAAGCAATAGAAGAAACCAAGATTGATCCAGGCAAATTAGATTTGGAAATTACAGAGTCTATTGCCATTGAGAATATTGAATATACTATTGAGATTATACAGAAATTAAAAGAGATAGGAGTAAAATTCTCTTTAGATGATTTTGGAACAGGTTACTCTTCTATGAATTATCTAAAACACTTGCCAGTTAATAACCTTAAGATTGACAAGAGTTTCTTAGACAGAGTAATTGAAGATACTAGTGATCAGCAGATTGTATCAACTATCATCACCCTTGCACAGACTTTGGATTTAGTAGTCATTGCGGAAGGAGTTGAAAGTTCGGAACAGGCAGTATTTTTGAAAAAGGCCAATTGTAATCAGGCGCAAGGATATCTATATAGCAAACCGATTCCAGAGGTGGAAGCAGGCAAATTATTGAAAGAATTCAAAAAGAGAAATGTAAATTGTGAATAAGGAGCTAAGCAATATATGAATGGATTCAACAAAGTAATAGCAGTCGTGTTTTTATTAATGGAGTTATTATTGTTTGGAATGAGTCAGTTTGGATTGACAGTTTATGTTGATGAAGTTCATTATAGCTGTATTGTATTATGCTTTTTACACGCTTTTTATCATTTCCTTGTGCAGACTCAGAAGAAGAAATGTACAGGAATTCTTGTACTTGGTTTAGGCTTTACTTGCATAGGAGACTATTTTTTGATTCTTAAGAATCAGTATTATGAAGCAGGGGTTACTGCCTTTCTTCTTACACAGATTTGCTACTTTATCTTTATGGCGGCTGACTTTGAATGGGTTCGTCTTAAGAAGCATGTGATATTACGAGTCAGCGTCGCCTTTATTGGAAATATAGTAAGTATGTGTATGATAAAGCAGTTTTCTCTGCTTTTTATTATAGTTCCTATTTATGCAGTATTTTTTATGGGAAATATAATGGAAGCATGCTTTCATTATAAAGCCCATCCTTTGTTTTCATTGGGACTGATTCTATTTATCTGCTGTGATATTTGCGTTGGTTTATCCAATGGGGAACTGGCAGGACTTACCGTACCTTTTGCTCACCTGTTTCAATGGCTTATCTGGTTGTTCTATATTCCAAGTCAGATTTGTATTAGTTTTTACATTTACCAAAAAGGACTTGAAAAGAATGCTAATATTTGATAAAGTTATAGAATAAAAAATAATCTAATGAACGGTATTTACAAGAGTAATTTTCTAAATGCAAGTCTTAATATTTCTTTTATCATTTCATGATCAAATCTGATCAACGATATCACAAGAACCAAACAAAGAAGACTGTAATGATACATAGCTATGGAATGCTTGTAAATACAGAAAGGAAATGTGAATGAATTATAATGAATTTGTGCAAGCAGTTGTAAAGTATTTTACAGAGTACCTTGGCAACGAGTACACCGTCAGTGTCAATGAGGTGGTGAAGAACAACCATGTCCAGATGAATGGTATCTTGATGAAGAAAAAAGGTCAAAAAGTGACCCCGAATATTTATCTGAATGGGTTTTATGAGCAGTACATAGAAGAGGATAATCTGAATTTAGTATTACAGAACATATGGAATACGTATCAGGAAGCGTTAGATAATTTTAATTCGGATGAATTTGATTTTAATCTTGAGTGGGAGAATCAGAAGGATTCGGTTATCTACAGGCTTGTGAATTATGATGATAATAGAGAAAAGCTTTCTTGTATTCCCTACATTCGTTTTTTGGACCTGGCTATTACGTTTCATTGTATCATAAAATTACAAGATGAATCGGTTTCCATGCTTCCGGTAACCAATAATATTATGGATCACTGGAATATTGATATTAAGTATCTGTTACAGTGTGCAACAGAAAATACGCCAATTCATTTTCCACTTGTATTTAGTACATTAGAAGATGTTGTTAAAATGCTGGCAGGTGCGGATACAATGGACAATATAAGCAATGAGCCGGAAAATGAGGTTATGATGTATGTCATAACCAATGAACAGGGAATCAATGGTGCTGCTGTTATGTTGTATCAAGAAGAATTCCAGCAGTTTGCTGAAAAACTGGGAGGAAAGCTTTATGTATTACCTAGCAGCATTCATGAATCAATCTTAATGCCTTTTGCAGATGACATAGATGAAATACTGTTAACGAAATTAGTACAAGAAGTGAATCAAAAACATGTCCCATTGGATGAAGTGCTGTCCAATCATATTTATCTATACGACTCGGAAACGAGGACGTTCGAAGTTCGATAACCCTAATGTTATGAATAGTTTTTCCTTTTTTGCTAACCCTAGTATTAAAACTAGAAAAGGAAGAGTGGAATGAATAAAATCAGTTTTTACGATACAAAATCTTATGACAAAATTTATTTTGAACAGTTGAAGGAAAAGTATGAGTGCGAGATTGAATATCACGAAGCAAAGTTAAACAAAAGTACAGCCGTTTTATCAAAGGGATGCGACTGTGTGTGTGCATTTGTAAATGATGAATTGGATAAAGATACTCTAGAGGTTTTATATAACTATGGAATTACCTTGGTTGTTATGCGTTGTGCCGGCTATAATAACATTGATTTTCAATATGCATTTGGTAAGATTCAT
>DBKX01000290.1:0-732 GCA_002297865.1 Lachnoclostridium sp. UBA739 | reverse complement strand
GCGGAGGCAGCAATGGGAATGCTTCTTATGTTAAATAGAAAACTGCATAAAGCATATATCCGGACAAGGGATTTTAACTTTAGCTTAAATGGATTAGTTGGGTTTGATTTACATGGAAAAACTATCGGTATTGTTGGTACAGGTAAAATTGGCAGAACCTTTATTGATGTGTGCAGTGGCTTTGGAATGAACATGCTGATGTACGATCCATATCCGATAAAGGATTCCGATTATCATTATGTATCTTTTGATGAGTTATGTGAGAAGTCAGATATTATTTCATTGCATTGTCCACTAACAAAGGATAGTTATCATCTTATCAATCATGATGCAATTGGTAAAATGAAAGAAGGAGTTTTCATTATCAATACATCACGTGGAGCGTTAATTGATTCGGAAGCTCTGTTGAAAGGATTAAAGAGTGGAAAAATCGGAGCAGCAGGACTTGATGTATACGAAGAAGAATCAGACTTTTTCTTTGAAGATTTTTCAGGTAAGATTATTCAAGATGATATTCTGGCAAGACTTGTAACATTTCCAAATGTTTTAGTAACTTCTCATCAGGCATTCTTGACCAATGAGGCTTTGGAAAATATTGCAGACACAACATTAGCGAATGTATATGCTTACTTCCATGACCAGAAACTTGTGAATGAGGTATGCTATCATTGTTCAAGAGAATCAGCAAATTGTCAGCACAGATTAAATAAACCATGTTTCTAGAAACATGGT
>DBKX01000289.1:8846-10063 GCA_002297865.1 Lachnoclostridium sp. UBA739 | reverse complement strand
ATTCCGATTCTTCTAATCAAATACCATTTAATTGCCGTGTTCTCATCCGTATCAGATATAGTAGGTGCATCTAAAATTTTCGTTGGAAACTGCTCTATTTCACCATTCTGCTCTGCATATGTATAAAGTACAGGCTTTTTTATGAACTGATATCCAGCAATAATCTCAATGGTGTCCTCGTTTCCATCAGCATCTTTATACGTCACCTTTTTTGATTTTTTAATCTTGCCATTGTCTGGCATAACAGCTCCATATTCATCCAATGGCAATAAATAACTCTTTTGCGTCGGTCGTACGTTTGGCCCCAAGCTTCGCCCAGTCTTTAAAAACTCATCCGTCATATCAATTGTAATATCGATATGGCGCAACTTATTGATACTTCTGGTGACTGAACCAATTTTCTGTGCAGATACCCGTCCTTTTAAGTTTCCGCTAATCATTCTAGCTACCATTTCTGGTGAAAAAAATTGGCAACCATTTACATATAGTGAGTAAACTGAATCCATAACCGCAGCATCATATTGAGTAATGTTTTTTGACAGTCGGATATCCTTATCTGATTTTAATGCCACTGTAACAGACGCATTTTGGGATGGCATTGTGATCAGTTTAAAAGGTTCGTCTTTATCTACCAACCCACTTGTCGTTGATATATACAGTGCTAATTTTGAAATGTTAGCATATTCACGTTCTGCCATTTCACCTTTTGGCATTGAAACTCTCGGAAGAATAGGTCTTGATTTTTCCGGCATAATTTTACTATTTCTCCTTTTCTAACTGTGCATAAAGCAAATCCAATTCATTTGGCACAATCCGGTTAACAATTTTTCCGTCCAACACTCCATGGTTAATCCCTTCCGGGAACCAATCAATATGAGCCATATAGTTATACAGCTTTTCTTTATTTCTTTTTCCAACTGTTGTTAAAGACTGTATGTATCCATTTGCATACCCTGCATTTGTAAACGTCATATTCTCTGCATACTCATGAATTTGTTGTCGTTGTTCCTTTGTAAGTCTCTTTTGCTCGTCAGCAAATCTCTCCAGCCACTCTCCTACTTCTTTCTTTTTCACCTCGTAATATTTATCTATGTCTTCTTGATGCGGGAATCCCATGGCTATTCCCCCTTTTCTTCTTATTTTTTTCCTCATGCGACAAAGCATGTTAAAAGTATTATTTCGTATATCAAAAGTAATACTTTTGTCATATGAACTTT
>DBKX01000289.1:0-8815 GCA_002297865.1 Lachnoclostridium sp. UBA739 | reverse complement strand
TTATCTTGTTGCTATCTTGTATTTATCTTGTATTTGATTCTAAAACCATGTTTACATACTGAGTGATGGTCTGATTGTACCGGTCTGAACCTGCTACAATTTTATCATATACATCCGTATCAAACTTCACATAAATTCTTTTTGAGGCTTGCCCTTTTCTTCGCGGAACAAAGTCCTTCGACGGCTTAATTAGTAGCTGAGCATACCATTCACGTATATCTTCCTGATCAGCATTACGAATCATCGAATTGATATAATAGGCTGCAGTAACTCCTAATTTTTCAGCTTCACTTTTTATAGTCGCATATACTGTATCCGCAAAAGCCATGTTTATTTTTTTTGAGTTTCCAGTCGTAGCTATTTTCTTTTCAATTACTTCTTCCGCTCTTCTATAAGCCGCATATTTTTCGTGTGAATTTTCGCTGCTATCTTGTGTCTGTGTTGTATTTATATTGTGTGTATCTTGTGTCTGTGTTGTATTTATGTACATTTCAGACAAATCAAGTTTTCTCTTTGCCATTTTTACCCGACCTCTCGCTCCAACTCCGTCACAAATCCTTTAACAGCTTCCGCAGCACGGCTTCCAGGATCATACTCGGTAATGCCGATGTGTGCTGCTACGCACTCGCTCAGAGAAACAGCCTGCGGAATTTTTGTATCAAATATCTTTGTTCCTGCACCAACAGCCATTCTCTCAGCAACCTCCTGAACCTGCTTTCCAAGGTTTGTCCGATCATTACTCCGGTTGAATAAAATTCCGGCAATCTTCAGCCTTGTATTCGTCGTTTCCTGGATCTCTGCAATGGATTCAAGGATCCCCGCATTTCCTTCCAAAGAGGCGATATCCGGCAGCATGATTACAACTGCATAGTCCGATACAGATAGTGACAGGTAATGTCCCCATCCTGGAGATGGATTCACATCAACAAATATGTAATCATATTTGCCCTTTGCTACCTTTAATTCGCTCCGAAATCTACTGATCTTAGCATCCATGCCAAGCTCTGCTACTGCCATATTCGCCGGAATAAGATCAAGGTTTTCTTTGACCGCAACAGCCACACTTTCCAACAGCGCTCCACCTTTCAGCACATCTACGATTGTCTTCATCGAATCTGAACGCTGAACTCCTGAGAAAAAAGTCAAATTGGCCTTCTGTCCATCCATATCAATCATTAAGATCTTTTTGCCAGCACTTGCAAGTTCCCAAGCTGAATTGAAGCAGACAGAGGTTTTTCCAACACCGCCCTTCTCGTTTATGCATGTAATGACTTTCGCCTCCATATATTTTCCTTTCTATCTTGTATTTATGTTGTATTTATCTTGTTGCTATCTTGTATCTTCATTATATACTATGCGTTCTTTACAGTCAATGTTATCTTGTATCTGTCTTGTGTTTATCTTGTTGCTATCTTGTATTTGCTATTTTAAGAAAAATAAAGAGGCGGATTTCTTTCCCGCCTCTTTTTTATAATAGTATTTTACCGCTTTTATACATGTTTAATACCATTATAAAACCCATTAATCATTCTTTTGTCTAGTTAGCTCGTCAATCCTAGCCTGGAGTGCCTCCACCTTAGCCTGCAGCCTTGCATTTTCCTTATCAGCCTCTCGGATCTGGGCCTGCATCTCCCGTTCCTTGGCAATCACGGCTTTTTCAGTTGCCAGTTCAGCTTCTCCGGCAGCTTTGACAGCCTCCTGTTCAAGTGCACCAATGCGGTCTTTCAGGTTCTTATTTTCAGATACAAGATCTTCCTGTTCTTTCTTACATGCAGTAAGTAAGTCCTGGGCTCTCTCCGTTTCTTTCTTAGCCTCTGAAGTATCTCGTCTAGCATCCTTCAGCTCTTCCGATGCCGTTCTTGCATCATCTTTTGCCTTTTCAGTAAGAGAAGAGTAGTTTTCCTGCAGTTCTCTGTATTTGACCTGCAAATCTTTATAAGCTGCTGTATCAGCTTCCATAGCTGTCATCTGTCTCATAAGAAGGTCATTAGATGCCGTCTTCTCGTCCGCGATGGTCCGGGCATCGTCACGCTCACGGATGGCCTGATCGCGCTCTGTATTTGCTCTTTCGACCTCAATAGCCGCATCTTTCTTGGCAGAATCGATCTCTGCCTGGGCCTGTGTTTTTGCAAGTTCCACATCTGACGCCGCCTGCTTGATCGCCACATCCGCTGCTTCCGTCCTTGCCGCGGCCGCATCGGTCTGAGCCTTTGCCGTTTCAAGAGCCGTTCTTTTTTCTTCGATGGCTTCATCCAGCTTTTTCTTTAGCTCTGTCAGCTGAGAGTCCTGCCCGGCAACGATCCCATTAATTTGCTTAATAAGCGTTGTGAGCGTTGCGTCTACTGTTTTTAGTGCCCCTTCAAGCTCCGGATGAGTTCCCTTCACGGACTCCATTTCGGCCAGGTTCAGAATCCGAAGAAGTGTGTCTTCCTTCTTATCACCTTCCTGAGCGTACATATCCATGATCTTGGTGGCGAATTCAATGGTTTCCTGCGATGCTGCGACTGCGAAGTTTGCCATATCTATACCCCTTTCTGTAGATTATTTTCTTTATCTTTTCTTTTATTATACTATACAAATTAATATTAATCAATTAATATTAATTTGTATTTATTTTGTAAGTCTTTTTGATATCAGGTACAGACGTTTGCCAATCAAAAAGGCCGGTCACATGACCGGCCCGATTTCTCAGAAGCTTCTATTTTTTATCGTTTTCGGGTATACCTCCATTCAATCACTTATTGAGGAAACCACATTTTTAAATGCTCGATGAACCGCTGCTTATTGCGATTATCCTGTTCTTCTTTTTCTGTCTCTCTAAGCGCTTGCTGGTACTTTTCCTCTGCCTCTTCCTCAGATGGCATTTTTTCTTTAAAAGCCGGATGATATGCTTCCAGCTCTTCATATGTCGGTTTAAGTTTCTCTACCTGTTCTCTCGTAATTCCAAGCTTGACCATGATGAAAGTATCACAAATTCCATGCTTAGACAATTCCATTACTGCATACTTATTCGGATCTTTTCTCCAGATATCCAAAGCTGATGGTTCAACAGTATAGAATTTTGCTACCTCTTTAATATAAGTCTTTCTATCTATACCATTTGATACATACTCTTTTTTCTCGACATTTTCCAAAAAATCCCGAAAATTCTTTACCGTGTCCATTAATTTTGCCGCAGCACATCCATTTATATAATCTACCTTCCAACTGCATTTTTTTGCTATTTCTTCGGTTTTTTCCTGTGATAAGCCAGTGTAGCGTGCTACAGCTTCACATACAGAATCGTAAAAAGGAAAATCAACTTTTTCCCATAAGATTCGTTCGGCAATCTGTTCTTTTTGCTTCTGAAGCTCTTCTTCCAGATATCTTTGAATCTCTGGATCGTTCTTATCTATCATGTCTGTACCTCCTTTTTACACCACCTTTTAAAGAAATGGACTCCCAGGTGCACCACCTATAGTGCCTAAATGAACCACCTATAGCGCCTTTTTGCACCACCTATACTTGCTCGCGTTCTTCCTTCTGGTATGCTTCTTCCAATTCTTCATCAGACACTTTTTCTGTCTTAAAAACCGGATGGTATGCATGTAGTTCCGCATCTGTTGGATATAGTGTCAGAAACTCATCTTCTCTTATATGTAATCCATCCAGGAAGTCCGACTTCAATGATACACGTGACGCAAGTTCCATCACGGCATACTTATCTGGATTTTTTCTCCATGCTTTTAGGATTTCCGGATCTATATGAGTGTCCACAAATTCTTCTTTTATGGCATCATCACTTGCTGCGTTTTTTAGCATTTGCCGGAAGCGTTCTACTTTCTCTATAAGTCTGTCCTGCTCGCAACGAACTTTATACCGTAGTTTCCAGCGGCANNGATTTCGCCTATATGCGAAACGGTTGTCATAACGGTTGCATTAAACGGTTCATACCATTTTTTATCAATCTTTTCAATTTCTTCTTCGGATAAGTCGACCCAGTATGCAATATCCTCATTTGACAGACTGGTAAGCAATGATTTCCACATGTCCAGCCATATTAGTCGTTCTGCAATACGTTCTTTCTGCTTTTTCAATTCTTCGTCCACATATTCTTTAATCTCCGGATTCTTTTTGTCTACCGTATCGTTTTCTATATTTGTTGCTGCATTGTTGGGCTCTTCTACCTCTGCCCCTGGTATCTTTTTCCCAAAAATTGAATTGGATTCTTTTTGTCCCACGGATGTATATCCAAGTTTTCGGCAGTATTTTGCTACAATTTTTCTTATTTCTTCTTTAGATAATCCGGTAGCATATTTGACATCTTCTTGTGTTGGGCCGATGAAATGCGGCTTTGTTAGATTTTGCCATATTATTCGTACTACGATCATCTCTTTTTGCTTCTGAAGTTCTTCTTCCAGATATCTCTGAATCTCTGGATCTTTTCTATCTATCATTCCTTCCTCACTCCTTTACTCTCACTATCCTTAGTTAGAAATACAATACCGGCTAAAGCGGCAGTTTGTTCCAGATTTGCTTTTGACGACAAAAGAGCAAATGTGATGGAAAGCCTTCTCTTATAGTTTGTTTACGAGTTTAGGAATCGGAATCCATTTCAGTTGAAATGATTTTCAAAAGTTGCTTAACGATATCGTTTAGGGTAAGGCCATCATTTTGATGTTGCTCAACCCATGGATAAACCACTTTTATAGGATCCAGGTTTGGATCGAAATAATTCATACATTTTAGTGTTTCTAGTGGATGTTTTAGCACTCGATCACTCTCCTGAGCAGTGAGAGTCAAGTTTAGCAATGCATTGATTTGGCGTTTTGATATTTTCATTGTGTCATCCTCCTTTAATTTACGTTTGTGAAGCTCCACACCTAAGTTCGCAAATGAGCTATAAGCGAGGGCTTTCTACCGCGTTTGCTTTTTTGCCTATGTCTACATTATACAATTTTTAAAAAGTCCACGTTTCTATTTCATTTTCAGATAAGCAAAAATTGCCGTTTTTGCGGTTTAAATTCTTAATATTTTCTTAATTCGTAAAAATCATGCATGTGAAGCGGTCGGAAGGTCACTTACGGTGATGAAGTCGCAGATTAGAGAGGATGATTTTTTATTATTCAAATCAAAAAGACCGGTCACATGACCGGCCTGAAGTTGAATGAGCTTATAAAGTCATTTTCTGATATGCTTCCTCTGTTTCTTCCTCTAGTCAACTACCCACCACCTAAAGCTAGTGGATAGTTGACCTAATAGCTTCCAGCTCTTCTGCTGGCGGATCTATCCCATAATCTCCCTCACTGCTTCTTTACATTCACATAGCCATTTTTCAGTGATGAGTGAACTACTTAGATACAAGTAACTAAGAATTCTCGCCGGAACTTTTAAAATCCATACTGTTGTCTAATTGCATCATTTTCTTGCTGAAAATCAGCTCTGGTTGTAGATACAAGATTGAAATTTCGATCATATTCATCCCCTCCGGCTTCTAAGTCTATAAATACAGGAAAACCATCTCCCCCAGTCCAAGTTAACTTAGAATGAGGCATAAGCCCACTGCACTGTCCAAAATTATCTGCTTGTCTATATGTTGCTCCATGCGAAATGTAAATTTCTTTTATTGTACTTGGATCTGTAATTGATGAATCAAAATATTTATAAATTAATGTCCCTGGATAGTAGCTAAATTCACCATATGGTTTTTGTGTACCAACCCATTTATTTGTTGTTGTTCCTTTAATCGGATAATATACGCAATATCCATTTTTATAATAAATTATAAATCCACTTGCGCGCCCATGCACGGTGTTTAATGCAACTTCTCCTGCCTCGTATTTGTTGATTCCTGTCTGATAATCATCTGGTGTAACGACTAATAGCTCTCCATAAACTTTATTCTGATCTCTTGTGTTATTCGCCATAAGAAATGCAGTCTTACTCAATCCATTTGGAAGATACCCTGCTGGATCGTATGCTGGAATATTATCGGCGTTAGATGCTGATGTCTCAGGGTTTGCTGTATTTGTTGTTTTTGTCTGCACGACACCGTTGACTGTCCACTGACCCTTTTCGTTTACAGCATATCCATCTGGTGTAGTTGTGCTTACATACATGTGTCCATCATTTGTATCGAAGTAATAGCATTCTGAAGCTCCATCTCCATCCGTGTCAATCCACATCCAACCGCCAGACTGTTTTTCACCAAATCCGTGTTGTCTTTCTCTATCGTACTGATCCTTTGTCTGTACTACATTCTGATATACCCACTGTCCGTCTTCATTAACATAGTACCCATCCGGAGTTGATGTGTTGGAAAGCATGTTGCCATTTGCATCGAAATAATAACATTTTCCATCGATCCAGTGCCATCCATTTGAGTATACCGCTCCGGATGCATCCTTTACATACTGCCATGTTCCATTTTTCTGCTTCCATCCGACCGTATTATCCGCAAACGTCGGCATAATCATCGCTATTGACAGTGCAGCTGCGGATAATGCAATTAGCTTACTTTTTCTTATCTTCATATTTATCTCCTTTCAACCACTTATTACGATTAGCACTTTATTTTTTCTTTACCATGCAGCGTTTCTTAAAAAACGAAATGCCGTAACATAGTATCTTATCGTAGTCATCCTCATACTCCTTTGCATACATCCGATCATCAATTTGATGCAAAGCCATATCACATTCGTTTTCCAGATTTTCCAGTACTTTTGTGTACTTTGCCTCAAAGATTGCAACACGAGCATTGATGGAATCATAAACGACTACATCACTTCGTCCTTCTCCATGCTCCTTGTTGGAATCAACCATATATCCGGCACCTGTAAAAATTCCTGCAAGGAAAGCGTGATAAAAATCTTCCCGATAGTCATGATAGCTAATGGTACGCCGAAGTAGGACATTCATTTCTTTTGTAATACCCTCGCTGTCACCGTTCCAGACTGCATTAAACAAATCATTTCGGTTCCACTTCTTCGTACTGTCATCGAACCATTTGATGACTGTCGTTTCAAAAATCTCTTTGATTTCTGCATTTGGAATCATAAGAGCAACCATGCCGTCAGCCACTTCACCCTTATAGTCATTTTCACGTGCTTTGGTCAAGTACCCCGTCAAGTACAACGTACTCCAGAGATTATCTTCTGAGGAATGCAGATAATCATAGGTTAAGTTTTCATCCACACGTTGAACGATACAGCCACCAGCCATCAGCGTTTCAAGCTTCTTTGTAATAGTACTGCCTGCATAATCGATAAAGGAACGGATGATGGCATTGTCACTTGTATTCTTCCAATAGCTGATTGGCTTTGCCTTCGGATCATGCTGTAACTCCAGTATATAATTCATAACATCCCACGGGCAGTAAACATCGAAGTCACCGAAATGGTAACCGTCGTACCATCTCTTAATGGCATCCGCCTGCTCTGTCTGATGTGCATCCTCTAGCAACTGGTCAACCTCGCTCTGTACAAAGCCGAAATACTCATTCAAGCGTGAGTTTGTGATCGTATCTGATACGAAATTATTAGTTCCTGTAAAGATGCTCTCTTTTGCAATCTTTAAGCAGCCTGTAACAACTGCAAAACGAAGTGCCTGATTGTCTTTTAGTGCTTGCATCAATCCCTTCATAAGATCGAGCATTTCATCATAATAACCGTTGTTGTTCGCTTTTGCCACAGGAACATCATACTCATCTATAAGAAGAATTACAGGTTTTCCGTAATGTTGTTGCATCATCCTTGTAAGCAACAATAAACTTCCCTTTGTATCTTTCAAGGGAGCATCTCCCTGCACGAGCATTCTAGCAATATCCTTATCCGCATTATCTATTTTACTACTATCCAGTAAATATAGATGCTTTTTATATAATTCTGAGATCACCCNNTCAAGCAAATAAAGATGTTTGTTGTACAAATCTGCTATCACCATTGTAAGCATATCGTATGCCCCAGTGAAATCCAGACCGTCTACCTGTCGAAAGGAAACAAATACTGTAGGATACTGGTTCATCCATTCATCGCAGAGCGTCTGATGCTCTGAAATTTCCAGCCCTTCAAACAGTTTTCTACTGTTTTTACTGATATCAAAAAAGCTTTCTAGCATACTCATGCCCAGTGTCTTACCGAAGCGTCGAGGACGAGTAATAAGCGTTACTTTCGTCCCGGTTCTACTGAGCAGTTCTCCAATCAGTCCTGATTTATCAATATAGTAATATCCATTTTTACGAATTTCTTCAAAATTCGAAACTCCAACAGGAATATTCATTTCCTTCATTTCTGCTGCTCCTTTCGTTTTTCGTAGGCGAAACTCCGCTGCCTTTAGGTGGTGGATAATTTACTTTTATACTTTGCGAACAATTTGTCCAATGTAGTCCGGCTGATCCCAAGTTCAGCAGCAATAGATGTCTTGGTCCCCTGCCTAGTCATATATTGATTATAATAATCTCCGATATTCGACACGCTGATTGCTTTTCGGCCTTTATACTTACCTTCTCGTTTTGCGATAGCAATGCCCTCGCGCTGTCTTTCAAGAATCATAGCGCGCTCAAATTCGGCTATTGCTGCCATCATGGTCATTTGCAGCTTTCCGGCCGGTGTTTTCGTATCAAAGTTTTCTTTTATGCTGATGAACTTCGCACCCGTGTCCTCTATTTGCTGTACAATGTTCAAAAGATCTGCCGTGGATCGGCCAAGCCTTGAAAAATCCTCTACGTACACCGTATCATCCTCCCGGATATAGTCGAGCATTGCCTGCAGCTCTGGCCTCTTCGTATCCTTTCCGGATGCTTTTTCTATAAACCACCGGTCTATATCGTATGCCTTCA
>DBKX01000194.1:6009-11786 GCA_002297865.1 Lachnoclostridium sp. UBA739 | reverse complement strand
CAAAATACACCAAAAGCAACCGGTATAATCCGTAAATAAGCTTTTCGTTCTTAATTTTAAACAATTACCTACAGATTGAAACATGGCTCATTACTCCTCTACTCATTTTTTTCCTCTCTCAAATTCTTTTCCTGTCATTTCCCAATACACATCATCAAGGGTAGGTAACTCAGAAACAATTTCCCCAAATGCAATTTCATTATCCTTAAAATACTTAAGCAAATGAAGCAAATTATTCCTTCCTCGCTTTGACTTGACTGTAAGAATCTCATCCCTATACTCCACATAGAATACTCCTGGCATTAACCTTATCTGTTCTACCTGTTTTTCTGTAATATGATATACACGAATTCTACTTCGCTCTCCTAGTGAAATACTCTTTTTCAACTCTTGCTTGGTTCCACTTGCTACTATTCGCCCCTTATCCATAATTGCTATCTTATCACAGATTTCTTCTGCCTCGTCAATGGAATGGGTCGTTAAGAGAATCGTCTTTCCTTCATTTTTTAACTCTCTTAATTTCTCATATATTCTATGTTTCATCTTAGGCTCACAGTTTGACACGCCGCCATCAAGAATTATCAATTCTGGATTATGCACAATGGCACATGCAAAGTTGCATAATTTTTGTCGTCCTTCATCCAATTTATAGTAATAAACTTTCTTCACTTCATTAAGGCCTAATGCCTCTAAAATAGAATCCACTGCCTGCTCGGTTTTGGTTTTATTCTTCAGATACAATTTTGCAAAATAGTAAATATTATCGTATACAGTCAATGTTTCAAAAACGGCATTTTCCTGAAAGCAGACTCCAATTTTCTTTTTTACATCATTTTTCAGAGTAGTCAATTTTTCCTCAAATAACTTAATATTTCCCTTATCGTATGAAACAAGAGCTAAAAGACATTGGACCAATGTTGTCTTTCCCGAACCTGTAGGCCCTAATACTCCAAATATTTCTCCTGTCCCCACTTCTATGCTTAACTGGTCAATTACTTGATAATTGCCATATCGTTTCATTAATTTTTTCACTGAAACAACCATATTTTTCTCCTCTCCATATTCTATCAACTAAATTAACTTTATAAAAATCACGAAAAGTTATTGAAATGATTGCATTTTTCCACCATAATAAAAGAAATGAAAAAAGGTTGAAAGGCCGATGTTAAAATGAATGAAATTTTAGATAAATCTTTCTTGTTCGTCTGTGCGATTATTTTATATGCAGAAACATTCAAAGGTAATTATATCATGTTTCCTATCTTGCTTGCACTTTTATTTGCTTGCCTTTTGATTTACCTTGAGAATAGATTAATTAAGAATCTTCTCTTTTTTTCTTATCTCATGCTATGTACTATATTACCGCAGCTTACGATGTTTTTACCCATTTTCATGTATGATTACTTTTTGAGTAAATTTTATTACTTTCTATTATTTATATTTTACATATTAAATATGAACTACACCAAATTAGGCATGCACAATACTGTTTATATTATACTGTTTACACTTCTTAGTTTCTACCTTAAATGTAAAACTTCAAAACATACGCATTTGCTAACTCTCCACCATCAGTCATTAAATGACAATAAGGAACTTGTTTTGATAGAAGAAGAAAAGAACCGCAGTATATTAGAAAATCAGGATTATGAAATTAATATCGCCACATTAAGCGAACGAAACCGTATATCCAAAGAAATACACGATCACATTGGCCATGTATTATCCCGTTCTTTAATTCAGATAGGCGCACTGCTTACTTTAGAAAAAGATCCACTCATCAAGGATGAATTAAACCGTTTAAAGCTGTCCTTATCAGAAGGGATGGATAGCGTTCGCGCTAGTATACATAATATGCACGATGAATCTATAGATTTATATAGTACAATTTTAAACTTAGTAAAAGAATTTCAGTTTTGTGAAATACAGTATCAATATGACATTGTTAATCCGCCTTTACTAAAAGTAAAATACTGTTTCATTGCAATTGTCAAGGAAGCCCTTTCCAATATAATGAAGCATTCCTCTGCTACAAAAGTATTAATCGTTCTTGCAGAAGAACCAGCTTTGTACCGGCTTATTATTGAAGATAACGGTGAGATTAATGAAAAAACCAAGGCACTAGCAAGACGTGTACAGCTTTCGAATGATTATGTGGAAGGAATGGGACTTCAAAACATGATAGAACGTGTAAAAGGATTTAACGGTAATCTTCAAATTGTAACTAATAATGGATTTAAAATTTTCATTTCCATACCAAAAGAAAAAGATGGAGGTTGATAGAATTGAATACTCTCACGGTTGTATTAGTAGATGATGACAAGTTAGTTTGTTCATCCCTTAAAATAATATTAAGTGCTCAGCCAGACATTGCTATTGTTGGCACTGGTAACAATGGACTAGAGGCCATTAGTCTTTACGACTCCCAAAAACCAGACATCCTGTTAATGGACATTCGAATGGACGAGATGTCTGGCTTACAGGCTGGCGAGGAAATTCTAAAGAATCATAAAGAGGCACGTATCTTATATTTAACCACATTCTTAGATGATGAATATATTATCAAAGCTTTGAATATGGGCGCCAAAGGCTACATGCTCAAACAGGACTTCGACAGTATTGTTCCTGCACTACATGCTGTTATGCTTGGTCAGAATGTTTACGGCAACGAAATCGTATCCAAACTTCCAACATTGCTTTCTCCATCCCCAGATGCATCCATTTATCAAAAACATGGCATTACAGATAAAGAATTTTCAATTATCGAACTGATCGCAGAGGGGAAATCCAACAAAGAAATGGTTGATGCGCTATTTTTGTCAGAAGGAACCATTAGGAACTACATAAGTACTATTCTAGAAAAATTAGAACTTCGTGACCGAACACAAATCGCTATCTTCTATTATAAACATCGTTTAAATTAAATTATTCCTTTTTTCCAAAAATTATTTTCTAAAAAAACTATTGACTTTCATTCCAAAATGTATATAATATATATATGTCAAGCGGGTGTAGTTCAATGGTAGAACACTAGCCTTCCAAGCTAGATACGTGGGTTCGATTCCCATCACCCGCTTTTTATCAAAACTTCGTTTTTTTACGAAGTTTTTTTTGTATAATACATTACAGATTGCTCTGAAGCTGTAATGTATAATCCGCTTTTCAATTAATACATGTATCTTTTCCTTCTTTTTCCATTTCTATAATTTTTTACAAACTGATAATGAAATAGATACATCTTATCTCAATTTAGTATATGGAAGTTTGTCACAAATGTTCCATTTTTCTTTCCTTGTTGACATTTTTCGAGTTTCTTTTTATGATAAGACAATAAAATATCACAAAAAATTTTAAGGTTAAGGTATCATCATGCACACAATATCAAGACACAAACATCACCTAAAACCTCCCATAAAAGCAGGTTCTAGAATAATTAAAACTGCCGTTGCTGTAATGTTCTCATACTTAATAACCGAACTCCTTCATACACCAACACCTATTCACGCTATCGTTGCCGTTATCATTACAATGCAGCCTACGATATATGAAACAGTTTCAACCTCTAAGAACCGAATTTGGGGCACCATTATCGGGCTTCTAATAGGGTCTATTTATATACTATTCATTCCAACAAATATAATTACTTTAGGCATTGGGGTATTTATCACATTGACGCTTTGTACACATTTTGGATGGGGCGCAGCATGTGGAATCTCCTGTTTTGCGTTCACAGCTCTAATCATCCAAAAAGATGCATCTATCGTCGATGGCTTTTATCGACTAATTGACACTGCCATAGGCGTTATGTCATCTTTAATTATAAATTTTATAACACCAAATCGTTCCTGTGATAAAACCTTAGAGCAACAGCTCACACAGATAAAGAAAGACTTATTTACTTATTTACTCATGAATTTGGAATGCTATATTACATTAGAAAATAAAGAAAATCTGAATTATCTACACACTAATCTTCAAATTTCCTTTGAACGTGCAAAAGAAAAATATGAAAAATACGAATTGGAATGTAAATATAGACACTATTCCTATGAAAAACTGAATGAATATAATAAACTCTATCATAACCTATGGTCAATATTCATTTTAATTGACCAGATACATCTTGATATTATCAATGGTCAACGGGTGCATAATAATTTATATTCAATATTTTCTGAGTGCTTTAGAAAATTAAAAGAATTGAAAGAATTAGTTGATAAAACTGACACAATGACAATGCAAGATATACAAACACAACTAAATGCCTTAATCAACCAGTTGCAAACCGACTTATTGGACATTGAAAAGACTGGAATCGACGGATACGAGCTATCCAGACACGAGAAAAGAGAAGTATCAAATAAATTATACCTGTTAGACAGAATTCTTCATCTCGCACAGGTAATTCTATAAGTTAACAACACAAAGCCCATAAAGGGGGAGTGAGCCAGTATAGAGGCTCATGGGCTTTGTTCTATTTGGAGATTATCATGTTTTACGATAAAATCCAATATTTTTCGAAGTTTCTTAACGACATTTTAACATTTTCGTTTGATATTTTTCCTTATTTCCCACTATAAATAAAGTATGACTTTTATATATTTTTAGAATTTCATAACGATATAATAATTCAAAGTACATCAATAACCAGTTAGGTATAAAAAATATGGAAAATGTTTGGTTATGCCCCATCCTAGTTTATTTGTTGGTATAATTATTTTGTTATTTTCACTTAAAACATAGACCGAAAACTTAATATAAGAAGACCCAATAAACAAACCAAAGGAAAACAAAGTACTACAGTAATCTATTTTACAGTATGAGAACTACTCGATTAATATAAGATACAAAAAGTGAAAAGGATACAAGATTATAACTGTGGTATTACAATTTACATCCTGACTGTTCTGGCTTTCTTTGCGTAGCTTCAACATAACATCGTTGTATTTTATGTTATCTATTTTGACATAATAAAACATGCTTTGCAGCAATTAATCAGAAAAAACGTTCACAAGGGTAATGTTTGTTGTTCTATCCCAAATTAGGAGGTTACCAAAATGAATAAACAAACAATACTAATTGTAGAAGATGAACAATATCTACGCAATACGATTACAGAGCATCTTGAAGCCAATCATTATAAAACGCTTACAGCGTCCACTGGTCTAGAAGCTTTAACTATCGCAACAAGTCATTGTCCTGATTTAATTTTACTAGACTTAGGGTTACCGGATATTGATGGTATTGAAATAATACAAGAAATCAGGACCTGGTCTAACATTCCTATTATAGTAGTTTCAGGACGTATTCAGGAACGTGAAATTGTACTGGCGCTAGATTCTGGTGCAGATGACTACATAACCAAACCCTTTGGTACCTCAGAACTGCTCGCCCGCATCCGCACTGCATTTAGACACTGTAATTATCAGGAATTTTATCAGAAAGCAAAAAAACCTCATGTAGTAAAGATACGAGGGTTAGAAATTGATTTTGAAAAGCATATTGTAAAAATGAATGATAAACCACTTCATTTAACGCAGATAGAATTTAAGATTCTTCGTCTCCTAACGCTAAATGCAGGACGTGTTCTATCTTACGAAACAATTATTCAAGCAATCTGGGGGCCTTATGCTGATAAAAACAATCAAATCCTTCGGGTTAATATGGCAAATATTCGCAAAAAACTCAAAGAAAACCCATCTGATCCAAAATACATTTTTACTGTCAGTGGCCTTGGTTATCGAATGATTGATGATCATGAATAGTACCTAACTAAA
>DBKX01000194.1:0-5976 GCA_002297865.1 Lachnoclostridium sp. UBA739 | reverse complement strand
AGTAACTGTACTATCTTTTGCTTTACTGGTTTTTCTTAACGAATTAATTTTACCTTCCTGTTTTTTCATAAAAAGTATTGAATTTCTACCTTCATTGTGTTATCATATATGGGCGATAGCGAATTTATTGTGCTGAAATAGCTCAGTTGGTAGAGCACTTCACTCGTAATGAAGGGGTCGAGGGTTCAAGTCCCTTTTTCAGCTTGTTGAAAGTCTTGTGTTTACAAGGCTTTTTTATGTTTAGAAATGTGACGGATTTTCCTTACCCGTTCATGTTCATTCCACGCCTGTCCTTTATGGGCTTTTGTTCTATAGGACAGGTGTGGATCGATTTTTCCTATAGAGTGAAAAAAGTGCCTTACCAGCCAACTTTGGTAAAGCACTTTTCTCTATAATCTATTATTTTACATTGGAATAATCAATCGGTTCTTTTTTCTTCTCATAGCAGGCAATTCCATATAGAATGGCAAGTAACATAATCACACTCACAAACAGCGGAATCAACGCTGTCTGCAAAACTCCCATTAGAACATAACCAACCATGCAGCAAAGTGCAACAACACTGGCATAAACCAGCTGCGTCGATACATGATCAAGATGATTACAGCCAGCCCCCGTAGAAGATAATATTGTGGTATCTGAAATCGGAGAAATGTGATCTCCATAAACAGCTCCTGCAAGGATCGAACCCAACACTGGATAAAGAATTCCTATGGTCCCTTCTGTCTTACAAATAGATGCTCCAATCGGAATTAGAATTGCCATAGTCCCCCAAGAAGTTCCTGTTGCAAATCCAAGGAATGCAGCAACTACGAAAATAATCACTGGAAGAACAAACACAGGGAAATCCATCTGTTTTACTAAATAACCTACATAATGTCCAGTATCCAGATATTGTTCACTGCAGATTCCACCAATTGTCCAAGCAAGCACTAGAATAATAAATGCAGGCACCATGGATTTTACACCCTCTGTTATGCTTTCCATAAACTCACTAAAGGAAAGAATTTTTCTTGGTAAATACTGAATGAATATTATAGCTAATGCAAAGAAACTTCCCAAAACCAAAGACAATGATGAGTCACAAGCTCCAAATGCCCCAAGTATAGTACTCTTTCCACTAAAAGCACCGCCAGTATACATCATAGCAACGATTGTTCCAATAATGAGAGATGCAATTGGAATTACCAGATCTAGTACATTACCACGATCCGAAATAACCATGTCCTCTTTGTTTTCAGACTGAATCGGCTTACCTAGAAATAGGTCGCCACTCTCAATTGCGGCCTTCTCAAAACGTTTCATAGGCCCAAAATTTAATTTAGTTCCACAAATTATAATAATCATTATAATTGTCAAAATGGCATATAGGTTATATGGAATAATTTCAATAAATACCTTCATTCCATTTTCTTCATTGACCGCTTTTTGTATATAGGTGGCAACAGATGCACCCCAGCTTGAAATTGGCGCAATAATACAAATGGGAGCTGCCGTTGCATCTAACAAATACGCTAATTTTGCTCTAGAGATACGATGCTTGTCCGTTACAGGTTTCATAACTGTTCCTACTGTAAGACAGTTGAAATAGTCATCAATAAAGATAAGACAGCCTAACACAGTTGTTGCAAAGGATGCTCCCTTCCTTGTCTTAATACGCTTAACAGCCCATTCGCCGTAAGCACGGGAACCTCCACCTTTTGTTACTATCACAACGATTGCTCCTAAAAGGCTTAGGAAAATCAAAATATTAATGTTTTCTCCCATTCGTTCACCCATAACACCAAACGTGGTTGTTAACATTCCAATTAAACTTCCATTACTATAAATAAATGCTCCTGCCAGAATACCTAGTAGCAGCGACGAAATTACTTCTTTTGTAATTAATGCTAGAATAATCGCAATAAGTGGCGGAATCAACGTCAACCAACCAATATTTGCTAAATCCATGTTGTTCTTCCTTTCTTTATGCATTTCGTACTTTGTATGTCCAGTATACTATATCATCATTTTCGACATGTTTCAATTATTTATTTGCTTTTATGAGTAATTATGCAAAAATACCAATATTTACGCAATGAAACAAACGAGCGGCAANNACTGCCTTTTACGCAATCTGCCACTCTTCTAATTCTATTCTTATGCATGTTCTCCGTATCTTTTTTCAATCCAGCCTAATCCTTTATAAAGCACTGTAGCAAGGATGCAAAGAAGGATGATGCTTAAGATTACCCAGTCAAGTTTAAATACTTGGCTTCCATATATAATCAAATAGCCCAATCCAGCTTTTGCTGCCAAAAATTCTCCTATGATAACTCCAACTAGTGATAAGCCAATATTCACCTTCATGAGACTAATCATGGAAGGAATATTACTTGGAAGCACCACCTTCCATAAAACATCTTTTTTGGTTCCACCAAGTGTACGTATCAGTTTCACCTTATCTTCCTCTACCGACTTAAAATCCGTGTATAAGGTAATAATAGTGCCAAATACAGAAACCGAAATTGCTGCAATAATGATGGTCTTCATATTATTTCCCAACCAAACGATAAATACAGGCGCTAAGGCGGATTTTGGTAAACTATTAAGCACCACCAGATATGGTTCTAATACTTTTGAAATATTGTGATTCCACCAAAGCAACACTGCTAGTGCAATTCCAAATATATTAACAAAAGCAAAACTCAAAAGAGTTTCCAATAGCGTGATACCAAGGTGGTAGAACAATTCTCCCCCCTGGGCCATTTGACACATAGATTTGACCACTCTAGATGGACTGCTAAAGATAAAGGCATCAATAAAACCAATCTGTGCTCCAATCTCCCACATCGCAAGAAATGCAACAAAAATAAGAATCTGTAAGGTTGATATTTTTCTCTGGTTTATCAAATATTTCTTTACATATTCTCGTTGTGCTAAAGAAACATTGTTATCGAGGGTTACGAGTTTCAGTTTTCTTCTAGACAAAGCTTGCATTCTGGTTCAACTCCTTCCATATAAGGTTGAAGTAATCTTTAAATTCAGGTGCACTTCTCGCACGGAATGGGGTTCGTTCCTCATCTAACGTCAGTTTTATCTCAAACTCAGTTTTTACTGTTGCTGGCCTGCAAGTCAATACAAGAACCCGATCCGCCATGCTAATTGCTTCCGATATGTCGTGCGTAATCAAAATTGCTGTTTTCTGTTCCTTTTTTATAATCCCATAAATATCATCTGAAACTTCCAAACGTGTCTGATAGTCCAGTGCTGAAAATGGTTCATCTAGCAGCAAGATATCTGGTTCTAAAAGCAAAGTACGAATAAGTGCCGCTCTCTGTCGCATCCCACCCGATAGTTCCGAAGGTTTTGAGTCCTTAAATGTAATTAGTCCATACGTTTCAAGCATTTCATTTATCATAATGTAACTGGATTCAGAGAGTCTATGTTGAATCTCTAAACCTAGTGTAAGATTCTTAAGGGTCGTTCTCCAATCTAACAAATGATCCTTCTGTAACATATATCCAATATTAATTCCTGCTTCCTTTGCTTCTTTCCCATTAATTTGAATAGTGCCGGAACTTGGAGAAATTAATCCTGCTATCAAGGATAAGAGAGTTGATTTTCCGCAACCACTTGGACCAACTATAGCAAGAAATTCCCCATCATGAACCATAAAATTCACATCTTCTAATGCTCGCGTTTCCTGAGTTAGATTATGATAGGAATAGCTTAAATGATTGATAGCTAATAATTCACCCATTTAACTCCTCCATATAATAATGAGGTATAACCTCATATTGGTTATACCTCATTATATGACAGAATTTTCTATGGGTGATCGTGTATCACCTTTTTATTAATAGCAAACGACAATTCCTCCATCATTTGCATATACCGTGCTAATGCCTGCTGCATTTACAATTAGAATATCTTTAAACGGAACTCTTCCCTTGATCTGGTCTCTTATGTGTTCTGCACGTTCTAGACAGTTACAATGAGTGATACCTAGTATCCTATCTTCTGCATCGGTTACGTCCTTTTCAATACTTGAAATTAATAAATCTAATGCTTTTTTCATTCCTCTTGCCTGATCAAATTTTTCAATTTCACCATGCCCATTGGAACACATAATCGGTTTCAGGTTCAAAGTGTTCGCAATAAATGCTTTTACAGTAGAGAGCCTACCCGCTTTACGAAGATTGTCAAGTGATTCCAAAAGGAACTTTGTTGTCATGTGATCACGATACTTCTCTGCTTCCTCTACTACCTTTTCAAAAGGGAGTCCTTGATCCGCTAATTCTTTTACTTTCAGAAGGACAAGTGTCTGCCCAACGGCTGCACTAAGAGAGTCGATTACTGCAATATTTTTCTGCTTATTTTCTTCTAAATACATGTTTTTTGCTACAAGTGCACTGTTGTAGGAACCGCTTAACTTAGATGATAAAGTGACTACATACACATCTTCTTCGCCACCATATAAGCTCATATACGCTTCTGGTGCTGGACATGCTGTAACAGGTGACTGCTCACTTGCACTCAATTTCTGCAGTAAATCCTGCTGGTCTAGTGTGCTGTCATCCATAATAATATCTTCATCTATCTGAATTGTAAGAGGTACTAAGCAAATATTTGCTTCTTTTAGTAATTCTTCCGTTACGTCTGTGCAACTATCACCAATCAATTTATACATTACTAATATATCCTCCATTTTTATTTCCGTATAATGTAGTTTTCATTACTACATAATATAACACACTATTCAGGCGACGTCAATGCGTATACGATATTATTTCGTATTTAAGTTTGTATTATGTTGAATTCAATATTAGTATTTCACAGAAATTGATGAATATAACAAAATCAGCAGTTTTTTCTCCTGCTGATTTCAAATTTTAAACCCAAAATACCCCAACAATCCTAACCTAAGCCAGACTATTGGGGTAACCATTATCTATCTTCTACTTATTCATTTTCTTCTTCAGCTGGAACATCAATCTTAATAGAAAGCTCTTCTAACTGCTTAACATCTACCACATCAGGTGCATTGGTCATTAAGTCAGATGCATCCTTAATCTTAGGGAATGCGATTACGTCACGGATACTATCCTGTTTTGCCATAAGCATTACAAGACGGTCAAGACCGTAAGCAAGTCCAGCGTGTGGTGGCACTCCGTATTTGAATGCACTTAGCAAGAAACCAAATTGTTCTTCCGCAAGTTCTCTTGGAAGACCAAGCACATCAAACATCTTAGTCTGAATATCATTCTGGTGAATACGAATACTTCCTCCACCGATTTCACAACCATTTAATACGATATCGTAAGCTTTTGCACGAACACGGCCTGGATCAGAATCAATGTATTGTAAATCTTCTTCCATAGGCATTGTAAATGGGTGGTGCATAGCCATGTATCTGTTCTCTTCTTCAGACCACTCAAGTAATGGGAACTCTGTGATCCATACAAAACGATAATCGTCTTTATGAAGTAATCCTTGCTGCTGTGCAATCTGTAAACGAAGAGCACCTAATACATTCCATACAATTTTATTCTTATCTGCAGCAAATAATAATAAGTCTCCTGGTTTACCTTCCATTGCATCAATTAATGCTGTCATCTCTTCTTCTTTCATGAATTTTGCGAAAGAAGATTTCACAGTTCCGTCTTCATGAATTGCAATGTAAGCAAGACCTTTGGCGCCGTAACCTTTGGCAAATTCCACTAAAGCGTCAATTTTCTTACGAGGCATCATACCTTCACCTTTGGCGTTAATACCACGAACCGTACCACCATTTTCAATAGCGCCTTTGAATACAACAAAATCACAGTCTTTTACGACTTCTGTTACATTCTTTAGTTCCATACCGAAACGTAAGTCTGGTTTATCGGAACCGAAACGGTCCATTGCTTCCTGCCATGTCATTCTCTGGATTGGAAGAGATACTTCCAGGCCCAGTACTTCTTTGAATAATTTGGCAAGCAGTCTTTCATTTAC
>DBKX01000215.1:773-9996 GCA_002297865.1 Lachnoclostridium sp. UBA739 | reverse complement strand
AGGCGGTGCTGATATGGCTCGTACAGAGTTCTATAGTGAAGGTACTATTCCACTACAGACACTACGTGCAGATATCGATTACGGTTTTGCAGAAGCAAATACAACTTACGGTAAAACAGGTGTTAAAGTCTGGATTTACCATGGTGAAGTTCTTCCAACAAAAGCAGTTAAAAAGGAAGGGAGCGATAAATAATGTTAATGCCTAAGAGAGTAAAACGTCGTAAACAGTTCCGTGGTTCCATGAGAGGAAAAGCAACTAGAGGAAATAAGATTTCTTACGGCGAATATGGTATTGTTGCCTTAGAATCTGGCTGGATTAAGTCCAACCAAATCGAAGCTGCCCGTATTGCGATGACTCGTTACATCAAACGTGGTGGTAAAGTATGGATTAAGATTTTCCCTGATAAGCCAGTAACAAATAAACCAGCAGAAACTCGTATGGGTTCCGGTAAAGGTTCCTTAGAATACTGGGTAGCTGTAGTTAAACCAGGACGTGTAATGTTCGAAATCTCTGGAGTAGCTGAAGAAGTTGCAAGAGAAGCCCTACGTCTTGCTACACACAAGTTACCAGTTAAGTGTAAAGTAGTTTCTCGCGCAGACTTAGAAGGAGGTGCGGGCAGTGAAGAGTAAGAATTTCGTACAAGAATTAAATGAAAAATCAGTAGTTGAGTTAAATGAAGAATTAGTAGCTGCTAAAAAGGAACTTTTTAATTTAAGATTCCAGAACGCAACAAATCAATTAGATAATACCAGCAGAATTAAAGAAGTTAGAAAAAACATTGCTAGAATTCAGACTGTAATTTCTGCAAAAGCTAACGCTTAATTGGACGTTTCATATAAATGGTATATCAAGTTGAATAGAAAGGAGAATTGTTGTGGAAAGAAACCTTAGAAAGACTCGTACAGGTAAAGTCGTAAGTGATAAAATGGACAAAACAATCGTTGTTGCAGTAGTAGATAACGTAAAACATCCACTTTACAATAAAATCGTTAAAAGAACTTACAAATTAAAAGCTCATGACGAAAATAACGAATGTAAAATCGGCGATAGAGTAAAAGTTATGGAAACAAGACCATTATCTAAAGATAAGAGATGGAGACTTGTTGAAATTATTGAAAGAGCAAAATAGTGCTGAAAGGAGTATATTAGCATGATCCAACAAGAATCAAGACTAAGAGTTGCTGATAATACTGGTGCGAAAGAATTACTTTGCATTAGAGTATTAGGCGGTTCTACTAGAAGATATGCTGCAATCGGTGATGTTATCGTTGCTACAGTCAAAGATGCAACACCAGGCGGAGTTGTAAAAAAAGGTGACGTTGTAAAAGCTGTTGTAGTTCGTACAGTAAAGAGCACACGTCGTAAAGACGGTTCATATATTAGATTCGATGAAAATGCAGCTGTTATCATTAAAGATGACAAAAACCCAAGAGGAACTCGTATCTTTGGGCCTGTTGCAAGAGAATTGAGAGAAAAACAGTTCATGAAAATCGTTTCATTAGCACCAGAAGTATTATAAGGAGGTGTCGAGAGTGGCAACTATGAAGATCAAAAAAGGCGACATGGTTAAAGTTATCGCTGGTAAAGATAAAGGCAAAGAAGGTAAAGTTCTTTCCGTAAAAGAAGGTAAAGTTATAGTTGAAGGTATTAACCAAGTAACTAAACATGCTAAACCTAGTCAAGCTAATCCTCAAGGTGGTATCGTAAAGAAAGAAGCAGCTATTGACATTTCTAACGTTATGTACTCTCATAAGGGTAAAGCTACTAGAATCGGTTTTAAACTTGATGGTGATAAAAAAGTACGTGTAGCCAAATCTACTGGCGAAGTTATTGATTAATTAAGGAAGGAGGTAACGTTGTGGCTAGATTAAAAGAAACTTATAAAAGTGAAATTGTAGAAAGCATGACTAAAAAGTTTGGATACAAGAACGTTATGGAAGTACCTAAACTTGATAAAATCGTAATCAACATGGGTGTTGGAGAAGCAAAAGATAACTCCAAATTACTTGAAACTGCTGTTAAAGATCTTGAAATCATCGCTGGTCAGAAAGTAGTTCTTACAAGAGCTAAAAAATCTGTAGCGAACTTCAAAATCAGAGAAGGTATGGCAATCGGATGTAAAGTAACATTAAGAGGCGAAAGAATGTATGAATTCGCTGATCGTCTTATCAACTTAGCATTACCTCGTGTACGTGACTTTAGAGGTGTTAATCCTAACGCTTTCGATGGTAGAGGAAACTATTCTTTAGGCATTAAAGAACAGCTTATCTTCCCTGAAATCGAATACGATAAAGTTGATAAAGTACGTGGTATGGATATTTGTTTCGTAACTACTGCTAAAACAGACGAAGAAGCTCGTGAACTATTAGCACAATTCGGTATGCCATTTAAGAAATAATAAGGAGGATGTATCATGGCTAAAACTTCTATGAAAGTAAAACAACAACGCCCAGCAAAATTCTCAACAAGAGAATACAGCCGTTGTAGAATCTGTGGACGTCCACATGCTTATTTAAGAAAATACGGAATCTGCCGTATCTGTTTCCGTGAATTAGCATACAAGGGCCAAATCCCAGGTGTTAAGAAAGCAAGTTGGTAGGATAAAAGGAAGGAGGCAAACAAACAATGACAATGAGTGATCCAATCGCAGATATGCTTACAAGAATTCGTAATGCAAACACTGCAAAACATGATACTGTAGATGTACCTGCTTCAAAAATGAAGATAGCAATTGCGGACATTTTATATAAAGAAGGTTATATCAAAAAATATGAGATTGAAGAAATCGGTGGATTCAAATCAATTCATATCACTTTAAAATATGGTGCAGACAAAAACGTTAAAGTTATTTCTGGACTTAAGAGAATTTCTAAACCAGGTCTTCGTGTGTACGCTAACGCAGAAGAACTTCCTAGAGTATTAGGTGGTCTTGGTGTAGCAATTATCTCTACAAACAAAGGTGTTATCACTGATAAAGAAGCAAGAAAAATGAATGTTGGTGGAGAAGTTTTAGCTTTCGTATGGTAGGAAATGCATAGCATTTTCTTGCCAGCCGGCTGGAGGTGTTCTGGCTGGCTCGGTAAGCTGGCTTTACTGGAATAAATTTAATTCGTAATTCTTACGAAATTTATTGCGTTCTTAAGTGAAAGCATTTAAAATGAAGCTGTAAACAAAAAATAGATTAGAAAATTACGGAGGTGCGGGCATGTCACGTATAGGAAGAATGCCTATCGCGGTACCAGCAGGCGTAACTGTTGATATTGCAGAAAATAATAAAGTGACTGTAAAAGGTCCTAAGGGAACACTTGAAAGAGTATTACCTTCAGAAATGAATATCGCTATGGAAGGTGACACAATCACTGTTTCCAGACCTAATGATTTAAAGAAAATGAAATCATTACACGGTTTAACAAGAACACTTATTAACAACATGATTATTGGTGTTACTAACGGATATGAAAAAGTTCTTGAAATCAACGGTGTTGGTTACAGAGCTGCTAAAAAAGGTAAAGTTCTTGACTTATCCCTTGGCTACTCACATCCAGTTCAGATGGAAGATCCAGAAGGTCTTGAAGTTGTTGTTGAAGGACAAAACAAGATCATTGTTAAAGGTATAGATAAAGAAAAAGTTGGCCAATACGCTGCTGAAATCAGAGAAAAAAGAGCTCCAGAACCTTACAAAGGTAAAGGTATCAAATATGCTGATGAGGTTATTAGACGTAAGGTTGGTAAGACTGGTAAGAAATAGTTAAAGGAGTGAAATCAGGATGGTTAGTAAAGAATCAAGAAGTAAAGTTCGTGTAAATAAGCATAGAAGAATTCGTAATCGCTTTGCCGGAACTGCTGAGAGACCACGTTTAGCTGTGTTCAGAAGTAACAACCATATGTATGCACAGATCATCGATGATGTTGCTGGTAATACATTAGTAGCTGCTTCAACATTAGATAAAGAAGTGAAATCTGAGCTTGATAAGACAAATGATGTTGCAGCTGCAGCTTATGTTGGAACTGTAATCGGTAAAAAAGCTGTTGAAAAAGGCATCACAGAAGTTGTCTTCGATAGAGGCGGATTTATTTATCAAGGAAAAATTAAAGCATTAGCAGATGCAGCTAGAGAAGCTGGTCTACAATTCTAGGCAAGGAGGAGAATAAATGAAACGTACAATCATTGATACTACACAGTTCGAAAATGAGTTAGAAGATAAAGTAGTTTCAATCAAACGTGTTACTAAAGTAGTAAAAGGTGGACGTAACTTCAGATTTACTGCATTAGTTGTTGTTGGTGACAAAAATGGACACGTTGGAGCTGGTTTAGGAAAAGCATCTGAAATTCCTGAAGCTATTCGTAAAGGTAAAGAAGATGCAATCAAGAGAATGATTTCCTTACCAATTGACGAAAACGGAAGTATTCCTCATGATTTCGTAGGAAAATTCGGAAGTGCTAACGTATTATTAAAGAGAGCACCAGAAGGTACTGGTATCATTGCTGGTGGTCCTGCTCGTAACGTATTAGAGTTAGCTGGACTTAAGAATATCCGTACAAAATCTTTAGGTTCAAACAATAAACAAAACGTTGTACTTGCTACAATCGAAGGTTTAAGTCAATTAAAAACTCCAGAAGAAGTAGCTAAACTTCGCGGAATTTCCGTTGATCAGCTATAAGAATAGGAGGATATTATAATGGCAAACAAGTTAAAAGTAACTTTAGTAAAATCCACAATCGGTGCTATTCCAAAACACAGAGCTACTGTAACAGCTCTTGGTTTAAAAAAGACTAACTCAACAGTTGAATTACCAGATAACGATGCTGTTAGAGGAATGCTTTGGCATGTAAAACACTTAGTTAAGGTGGAAGAAATTTAATTAATAACTTTATAAGGAGGTGCGCAAGATGAATTTATCAGAATTAAAACCTGCTGTTGGTGCTAAACAGAGCGATAACTTTAGAAGAGGTCGTGGACACGGTTCAGGTAACGGTAAAACTGCTGGTAAAGGTCATAAAGGACAGAAAGCTCGTTCAGGAGCTCCAAGACCAGGTTTCGAAGGTGGTCAGATGCCTTTATACAGAAGACTTCCTAAGAGAGGCTTCACTTGCAGAAATAGTAAAGAGATCGTTGGTATCAACGTAGATGTATTAAATAGATTTGAAGATGGCGCAGTTGTAACTATTGCTAGCTTAGTTGAAACTGGAATAATTAAGAATCCAAAAGACGGAGTTAAGATTCTTGGAAATGGAGAACTAACTAAGAAACTTGATGTTAAAGTGAATGCATATAGTGCATCCGCAGCTGAAAAAATTCAAGCTCTTGGTGGAAAAGCTGAGGTGATCTAGGGGATGTTTAAGACGGTCCGAAACGCTCTGAAAGTAAAGGATATTAGAAATAGAATTCTATATACTTTTGTAGCACTAATTATAGTTAGAATTGGATGTCAGCTTCCGGCTCCTGGGGTTAACAGAGATTATGTTGCGCAGTTTTTTTCGCAACAGTTCGGCAGTAATGGAACTGCAATGAACTTTTTTGATGCAATGACTGGTGGTTCTTTTACCACCATGTCAATCTTTGCATTGAATATTACACCATACATTACATCATCCATTATTATGCAGTTGCTGACAATAGCAATCCCTAAGTTGGAAGAAATGCAAAAAGACGGTGAAGATGGACGTAAGAAAATTGCTGAATACACTCGATACTTAACTGTAGCATTAGCAATCATTGAAGCTTTGTCTATGGCAATTGGCTTCGGTAATCAAGGTTACTTAGAAGGTGGTTTAAACTTCACAAACGCTGTTATCGTAGTAACATCTATGACTGCAGGTGCATCATTCTTGATGTGGTTAGGTGAGCAGATAACAGAAAAGGGTGTCGGCAATGGTATTTCTATTATTTTGTTAATAAACATTGTTTCAAAAATACCATCAGATCTCAAGACGTTATTTGATAAGTATGTTTTCGGTAAGACAATTGCAAAAGGTGGTTTAGCTGCAATTATTATTATTGCTATTTTAGTTGCAATGGTAGTATTTATTGTAGTATTATCCGCTGGTGAAAGAAGAATTCCAGTTCAGTATGCGAAAAAAGTTCAAGGCAGAAAAATGGTTGGCGGTCAGTCTACTAACATTCCATTGAAAGTTAATACTGCTGGAGTTATCCCTGTAATCTTTGCAGGATCATTATTATCTTTCCCAATTGTAATTGCTCAGTTTGCTAATGTGCAGCCTGCATCAGGTGCTGGCACTACAATTGTACAAAAGCTTTTGAAAGTTTGTAATCAGAATGCTTGGTTCAACGTAAGCAACATTCATGAGTTCAAATATACATTAGGTATGGTAGCATATATCGTATTAGTTATTTTCTTCGCATATTTCTATACTTCAATTACATTCAACCCAATTGAAGTTGCTAATAATATGAAGAAAGCTGGTGGATTCATTCCAGGTATCCGTCCAGGAAAACCTACTACAGATTATCTTAACAAAGTACTTAAGTATATTATTTTCATTGGTGCAGTTGGTCTAACGATTATATGTATTATTCCAATCATTATTTCAGGTGTATTCAATGCAAATATTTCTTTCGGTGGTACATCGCTTATCATTATTGTAGGTGTTGTTATTGAAACACTAAAGAAAATTGAATCTATGATGCTTGTACGTCACTACAAAGGCTTTTTAAACGACTAATGAGCAATGAAAATCATTTTGGCTGTAGTGAAAACTACAGCTAAAATGATTTTTCTATGTATAACAAAATTAGTAAATTATTAGTATGACTGTGGAGGTAATATTCATGAAAATAATTATGTTAGGTGCTCCTGGAGCAGGAAAAGGAACTCAGGCTAAGAAAATTGCAGAGAAATATAACATTCCTCATATTTCTACTGGTGATATTTTTAGAGCAAACATTAAAAACGGGACTGAATTAGGCAAAAAAGCAAAAACCTATATGGATCAAGGCTTACTAGTGCCAGATGAATTAGTAGTAGATTTAGTAGTTGATAGAGTAGGTCAGGATGACGCTAAAAATGGTTATGTTTTAGATGGTTTTCCAAGAACAATTCCTCAAGCGGAAGCTCTTGATAATGCATTATCTGCTATTAATGAAAAAGTTGATTACGCAATCAACGTAGATGTTCCAGATGAGAACATCATTAACAGAATGTCAGGCCGTCGTGCCTGCGTAAGCTGTGGTGGAACTTATCACATCGTATATGCACCAACAAAAAAGGAAGGTGTATGTGATGCATGTGGTGGTGAACTTGTTTTAAGAGATGACGACAAGCCAGAAACAGTAAAAAAACGTTTGGATGTATATCATGAGCAGACACAGCCATTAATCGACTATTATAATAAGAAAGATATTTTAGTTGATATTGATGGAACACAGGAAATGTCTGATGTTTTCGGTGCAATTGTGAAAGTTCTAGGTGAATAAGAATGTCTATTAGCATTAAAACAGAAAGAGAAATCGAACTGATGCGAGAAGCTGGTAAGATTCTTGCAACTGTTCATGATGAGTTAGAGCAATTCATTAAACCAGGTATTTCTACAAAGGATATTGATAAAAAAGGTGAAGAGATTATTCGCAGTTTTGGATGTATTCCTTCCTTTCTGAACTATAACGGGTATCCAGCTTCTATTTGTGTTTCTATCAATGATGAAGTTGTACATGGAATTCCTTCTAGTAAGAGAATCTTACTAGAAGGAGATATTGTAAGTCTGGATGCAGGTGTAATATATAATGGGTATCATTCTGATGCAGCAAGAACTCATGCCGTTGGTGAGATTAGCAGCGAAGCAAAGCAGTTAATTGATGTTACAAGAAATAGTTTTTTTGAAGGTATAAAATACGCAAAAGAAGGCAATCATCTATATGATATTTCAAAAGCGATTCAAAGTTATGCTGAATCCTTTGGTTACGGTGTTGTTCGAAAATTAGTTGGACATGGTATAGGTAAGAATCTTCATGAAGAACCTCAAGTACCTAATTTTAAGATGCCAGGCAGAGGTGTTAAGCTTGAAGCAGGCATGACATTGGCAGTTGAACCGATGATTACAAATGGTACACATGATGTCAGGTTTTTAAGTGATAGATGGACCGCCGTTACAAGAGATGGTTCTTTATCAGCCCACTATGAGAATACGATAGTTATCACCAAGGGGGAACCCGAGATACTATCACTTAAGAGGTAATCGGATGCTAGAAATGAAACGTGGTATGATAGTTAAGTCCCGAGCGGGACATGACAAAACACAATTATTTGTTATAATTTCAGTGGAAGGCGAATATGTATATCTTGCTGATGGAAAGTGTAAGACTATGGACCATCTTAAGAAAAAGAAGAAAAAACATGTTCAGCCAACCAATTATATAGATGAATTTGTTATGAATTCGGAACGTATTGAGGATAGCCAGGTTAGAAAATTGTTAAAGAGTTTTGCAAAAAAGCAAGAGTTAAATGCTTAATGTTTTATTAGGATGTTAGGTTATATATTTTAGGAGGTAAAGAAAGTATGTCAAAAGCAGACGTAGTTGAAATCGAAGGAACAGTAATTGAAAAGCTACCAAACGCAATGTTTCAGGTAGAATTAGAAAATGGCCATAAAGTATTGGCACACATCAGTGGTAAGTTAAGAATGAACTTCATTCGTATTTTACCTGGTGACAAAGTAACTTTAGAGTTATCCCCATATGATTTAACAAAAGGAAGAATCATATGGCGTGATAAATAGATGTAATAATCATCTGAAAATTATTTCAAGATCAGGAATAATTTTTTTGGTTATTCAGTAAACTTCTGCTTGCATTCGCTTGAAACTTATGCTAAAATAGCAAGTGGACTTTTGCGAAAGGAGAGAATTACGATGAAAGTAAGGTCATCTGTAAAACCAATTTGTGAAAAATGCAAAATCATTAAAAGAAAAGGAAGCGTTAGAGTAATCTGCGAAAATCCTAGACACAAACAAAGACAAGGCTAAGAAGATTCTTACGCCTGATGAAGTCAGCTTGTCTGATTTCGGCGTTGTTTATGCATTGGATGTTTCGTAGAATACGTTCAATATATAGATAAGTCTTGCTTTTTGTGTTACAAGCCCTTTGTGGCACACATGGTTTGCATGTGAATGAGAGTGATTTTAATATTACTCCATGTGATACTGTGGGCAGTCTGATTAACTGCTTGAAATATTACACCGTCATTGTAATATTTCATAGGGGGTAC
>DBKX01000215.1:0-735 GCA_002297865.1 Lachnoclostridium sp. UBA739 | reverse complement strand
GTGGCACGCTCGGATATGTTGTCATCGCATAATCAAACAATCAATGAAAAACTATTCAAATTTTATGGAGGTTAACGTACATGGCTCGTATTAGTGGTGTAGATTTACCAAGAGAAAAACGTGTTGAGATTGGTTTAACTTATGTATACGGTATCGGTAGAGTAAGTTCCAATCGTATCTTAGCAGAAGCAAAAGTTAATCCAGATACACGTTGTAAGGATTTAACTGACGAAGAAGTTGCTAGAATTCGTGACGTAATTGATGCTTCTCAAACTGTAGAAGGTGATTTAAGAAGAGAAATCGCTCTTAACATCAAGAGACTACAGGAAATCGGATGCTATAGAGGAATCCGTCATAGAAAAGGTCTTCCAGTTCGTGGACAGAAGACAAAGACAAACGCTAGAACAAGAAAAGGTCCTAAGCGTACAGTTGCAAATAAGAAGAAATAATTAAAATAATAATAAGTGATTATAAAATCATACGTGATAAAAATTAATTTTGAAATCCAGTAGGAGGGTTTGTCAATGGCTAAAAAAGTAGCAAAAAAAGTGACAAAAAAACGTGTTAGAAAAAACGTTGATCGTGGACAAGCACATATTCAGTCATCTTTTAATAATACAATCGTTACGCTGACAGATTCAGAAGGTAATGCTATTTCTTGGGCAAGTGCAGGTGGATTAGGATTCAGAGGTTCTAGAAAATCAACTCCATTCGCAGCTCAGATGGCAGCTGAAA
>DBKX01000138.1 GCA_002297865.1 Lachnoclostridium sp. UBA739 | reverse complement strand
TTTTTAAAGCATGTGGGTACAACCCGAACCGAACTTTAATTAGTAAGATTTTCAAAGATCTCTCGTGCTTACAGCGTATAGCTGCTCACATTATTGAATTATTAACGAACTATTGGTATAAGGGAAGCTATAATTGTCGGAAAGTATGGAAGAAAAGGCATTTTTCGACAAATATAAAGTTATAATTGTCGGAAAATGGGTTAAAAAATGCAATTTCCGACAATTATAAATGAAATATGCTTATCTTTGCGTCCGTAAAAATGAGTAAAATCTAAAAGTTAAGGAGGTACATAACATGTTAATAGGCAGAAAGAAACAACAAGCAGAGTTGCGGGAAGCATATTCGGCTGATGATTCTAAGTTTGTGGCTCTGTATGGTAGAAGACGTGTCGGCAAGACATATTTAGTCAAACAAACCTTTAAGGATGAATTCACTTTCAGCCATTCTGGTTTGGCTAATGGTTCCTTACAAGAGCAACTTTATGGTTGGCGTTCTTCTTTGGAGGATGCCGGTCTTACCGTATCTTCCACCCCCAAGCATTGGCTGGAAGCTTTTGATATGCTCAAAGAACTCATTCGTCGTTCTTCCGCCAAGAAAAAGGTCATTTTCATAGACGAGCTGCCTTGGATGGACACTCCAAGGTCAAAGTTTGTAACGGCTTTAGAATTCTTTTGGAATGGTTGGGCATCTATGCGTGATGACGTCTTGCTGATAGTTTGTGGCTCAGCTACTTCTTGGATTATCAACAAGATATTTCGTAATCACGGTGGACTTCATAATCGGGTGAACTATCAGATTCTTCTCGAACCATTCACGCTCTATGAGTGTGAAAAATTTAGTGAAGCAAACCATCTCGCTTTTTCGCGTTATGAGTTGTTGGAAGCTTATATGGTGATGGGAGGAGTGCCCTATTATTGGTCTTTGTTGGAGCGAGGAAAGAGTTTGGCTCAGAATATTGACTCCTTGTTTTTCTCTCCACAGGGTCTTTTGCATTATGAGTTTAGAGAGTTGTATGATTCCCTTTTCCGCAATCCTGAAGTTTATATAGATGTTGTTAAAATCTTGGGACAGAGATTGGGAGGTATGCGGCGTGAGGAAATCGTTTCTGGATTGAAAATTACTGATAGTGGCAATCTGACTCGTGTCTTGGAGGACTTGGAGCATTGTGGCTTTATCGTCCGTACGAACACTTATGGAGCTAAGAAATATAATGCCATTTATCGTTTGATGGATAACTTCACATTGTTTTATCTGAAATTTATGAGTGAGAACAAGACAGACGACCCTGCTTTTTGGACTCATAATTATACTTCTCCAGCCCGTTATGCTTGGTGTGGTTTGGCATTTGAGCGAGTTTGTTTCCAGCACATACCTCAGATTAAGCAGGCTTTGGGAATATCGGGTGTCGTTACGAATACTTATTCTTGGCAGGTAAAGGATGACCCTATTTATGGAGCAGGCGCACAGATAGATATGCTGATAGAGAGGGCCGACAACACCATCAATCTTTGTGAGATGAAATTCTCACAGAATGAGTTTGCCATAGACAAGGATTATGATGCCGTACTTCGGCATAAGATAGCTCGTTTTAGCGATTCGATTTCTCGTCGCAAGGCGATACATCTTACTATGGTTACGACTTATGGTGTAGTTCACAATGCTTATTGGAATCGTGTGCAGAGTGAAGTGGTGGCAGATGATTTGTTTACGGAATAATTTTTATTCGTTTTTGTTAAACTTTAATGATATATATATATATGATTATCAGATAATTGGAAATATCTTTGAGAAAGATTATCTTTGTGCAGGATATTTTTTAACGTGAGGCTTATTGAGTTTAAGAAACTAATAGATAGACGGGCAGAACTATAGCGAATGAAGTTCATCTTGTGCTATTCTTAAAGGAGTCTCCTGTTCATGGAGGTGAATGTATGAATATGTTCTTGCCGAGTGATGTGATGAAGGTTTAGTTGGTATAAAAAATAGCCAATAATGTGCGAAAGACCACACATTGTCGCTAAGTGTGCCACCAAAGTTTTTGTCACACCATGCTACGTTTACAATGATTTTTTCCATAATTTTTTATGAAAAATAGCCGATACTGTGCGAAAATATACGAATGTGTAGTTTGGAGAACTTATATTGTATTTATTGCATTACGTAAATCTTGTGGAATTTTTTTGTCTATCATGTCGAAAGCATTTCCTCCTTCCAATATTTCGTCAATCATTTTTTGCAATTCTAAATTCCCTATTTGAAAAACTTTTTTTGATAGGCGACCAATTGTATACAATTGTACTTCATTTATGAACATTTTAGTCTGATGTCCATTTATTGGAACATAAACACAATAATTTGATTGCCAGTTATTTTTTACGATTCTATCAAGTATACCAACTTTACACATCCATGCTGCACATAACAAAAAACTAATATCATTTTCTTGCTCATAACCATCGAGAAAGTTTTTGATATTAATAACCGTATTACCTAATTTAGTTAGCTCTTGAGCTTGTCCAAACATTTTTGAAAAAAGTCCCATAGTTTTTATGCTTTTAATTGAATTTAGAAGAAACCACATCCATATATTGCCGAATTCTACTTTCTATTTGTTCTATCATATCCACTTGGGACATTGTTTCAGGAAATTTCCAACTTAACTTATGTTCACCAAGAAAAATATTTTTCATTTCAAAAGTTATGTTTATTTTGTTAAATGTATGCTGGAAATGAAACACGATAGTCCCTGAAGTATTACGCATTGCAACACATACATAATTACTGGTTTCTTCTACTACTTTTAAGCCAGAATCTGGTTCTATAAAATTGTTAATGAGAGTTTTGTATTTTACCCGCATTCCTCCTTCCTTCAATAACTTATTATTCTCTTTATGTGAATCTTTTGCAAAAGCAAAAAGAGAAATTACAAAAATGATAACAATAAACAATATAACCGTTCCCATTTTATTTCCGTTTAATTTTTATAAATGTTTTCCACTGCAGCTAATTCTATAGCTTACTTAAACCATAACCAAATATCTTTATAGCTATGAAATTTTCAAACTATTTGAAAACTTCACAAAATCTTTTTTGCTTACTTTTCGAGAAGAGAACAACATTAATTCTATAATATACTTATCATGT
>DBKX01000311.1:8288-8653 GCA_002297865.1 Lachnoclostridium sp. UBA739 | reverse complement strand
CCATTCAGTTGGAAAAAGAAGTGGATGTATCCAGAGGTTGTGTATTGGCACGTGGAACGGACTTAAAGCAGACAAAGATGTTTCAAGGAAATGTTTTGTGGATGGATGATCATGAACTGGTGCAGGGAAGAACATTTTTAATGAAGATTGCAACTAAGACCGTTTCAGCAACTGTTATGTCTATCAAGTATAAAATAGATGTGAATACAGGAAGCCAGTTAAGAGGTCAAAGCGTTCTAAAAAATGAAATCGCAGTTTGTGAATTTGCACTGGCTGAGAATACAGTATTCAGTTCCTTTCAAGAGCATAAGGCGCTTGGCAGGTTTATTCTGATAGATCGTTTTACCAATATGACATCGGCTTGA
>DBKX01000311.1:7795-8258 GCA_002297865.1 Lachnoclostridium sp. UBA739 | reverse complement strand
TTGTGGTGTTATAAATTTTGCTTTGAGGCGTTCAGAAAATATTACTTGGCAGAAGCTGGATATCACAAGAGAAGTCCGTGCACAGAAAATGCAGCAGAAACCATTTACCCTTTGGTTTACAGGGCTAAGTGGTTCAGGAAAATCTACCTTAGCCAATGAATTGGAGAAAGCTTTAAGCATAGATGGAAAATACACCATGCTCTTAGATGGGGATAATGTTCGGATGGGACTTAACAAGGATCTTGGATTTGAAGAAAAGGACAGAATTGAGAATATCCGTAGAGTCGCAGAGGTCTCCAAGCTTATGAATGATGCGGGGCTCATTGTGATTACTTCGTTTATTTCACCTTATGAAATGGACAGACAGAATGCAAAAAATATAATTGGTTCCGAGAACTTTGTAGAAGTGTATGTAGATACTTCTTTGGAAGAATGTGAAAGAAGGGACGTAAAAGGACTTTAT
>DBKX01000311.1:0-7788 GCA_002297865.1 Lachnoclostridium sp. UBA739 | reverse complement strand
TAAAAAGGCCAGAAATAATCAAATACCAAACTTTACAGGAATTACAAGTCCATTTGAGGTGCCAGTTCAAGCAGATATTGTAGTCCATACAGAAGGATGTACAGTAGAGGCTTGTGTGAAGCAGATAATAGATGGGATTCAAAGAAGAATAATGTAGAAGAGGTGTATTGAATTGTTATGAAGAAGAAAAAGCGCTTAACGGCTCTTCTATCATCTATGATAAAAATCGGATTCTTAGGATTTGGCGGCGGTAGTGGATTGATTCCTCTCATGGAAAAGAAACTTGTAAGAGAAGAAAAGCTGGTATCGGAAGAGGAATTTGAAGATGCTGTAGTAATTGCCAGTATTACACCAGGTGCATTGCCAGTTGAAATAGCGGGAAGTGTTGGAGCTAAGACAAATGGATGGTTAGGAGCTGTTTTAGCTTCTAGCGTCATGGCACTTCCCGGTGCAGTGATGACGATACTTTTTTTAGCTGTTACGTTTTTTTCTAGGGAAAAAGCAGTGCAACAGTTCTCCTTTCTTTCCGTTGGAATAACAGCTTACATTTTGTGTGTTATTACGAATTATATAAAAGATAGTGTGCATCAAAAGAAACAAGAAGGAGAACAGGCAAAAGCAGTGATTCTGATGTTGTTTGTCTTTGCTTTGACATGCGGAAAGAATTTGTATCGTATTTTGCAGTTAACGCAAAAGCCTCTCTTTTCATTCAAGACAGTTGATATTTTTGTAGTCGTGTTCTTTTGGATGCTGTCTGTTCAAAAAGGCATAAGTAAGAAATCTTATGGTATAGCGGTGCTGCTAAGTTTGGTATACATCCTTGATGCCAGCAGGATTTCCTTATGGGACACATTATGGGTAGGCAGAGTGTGCAAAGTACTCATGTTAGTTCTTTGTTTTGGGAAGAGCAGACATTACATAGATTTGCTGTCTCAGAAAAAGGAAAAGATAAATTGGAGCATATATGTGGCATTTCTTGCTTTTTTGGGTGGAACTCTTTTCATTGCCTATCTTGGAACAAGTAAAAGTGCTCTGTTTGTTAGAAATGGATTAGTATCTTCTTTGCTTTCATTTGGTGGAGGAGATGCGTATCTGACAGTAGCGGATAGTATTTTTATACAAGGTAAAATTATAGAAGAGTCAGAATTTTATATGTATTTGGTTCCTATTGTAAATGTGCTGCCAGGTTCAATTTTATGTAAATGCTTAACTGGAATGGGATATTTGTTCGGTTATCATGCAACAGGAAATATAGCAGTAGGGTTAATGGTGGCAATAGCAGGTTTTTCATGCAGTGTATCTGCCTCATGTGGGATTTGCTTTCTAATTGGTGATGTCTATAGCAGACTATCAGAAGTGGAAGCAGTCCGTTCTTTTAAAGCTTGGGTTAGGGTTATTGTATCAGGGCTTATGCTTACGGTGGCTCTGTCCTTGATTAATCAAAGCGTATTAATAGGCAGGAATATTACCAATAACCAGTTCCCAGTATTGTGTATGGGAATACTTTATGGTATGAATCAAATGCTTGTAAGGAAGAAAAAAGATCGAATGCAAGGAATATGGATATCTATAGTGGCTGCTTTATTGTGCTGCAATTTGTGTTGTGGTAAATAGACGAGAAAGATTTGGAGGATATTTCTTTACGAAATAAGCAGACTTATAACAGTTTGAAAGTTATAAGTCTGTTTTTGCTACTCCAATTCATCTTCCATAACAGAATTCATTTTCATCAAAGTTCTTGGCACAGCATCCCTGGAATTCTTCCAAGGCGCATCTTGATTCCGATAATCAAATTTATCTCGGAACCATTCCAAATCTTCTTTGACTCGTTTCATATTTTCCAGGTATAACTTGTTTAAATCATCAATAAACTCATTTAAGGTTGTACCGTTTAAGCTGCTGCCAGCCATCTGGTAAAGCATACCGTAATGTTTCGTACAAAAACCTTTTGATGAACGAAATGTATTACGAAAATCTTCTTCCGTTTTATATAAATAGAAGATAGTAGCAATATAACGTTCAAATGTGTTATTGATCCGGTTACATACAAAACAATTTCCTTCTAGGTAATCTATGTAGGATTTCACATCAGTATAAGCAGGCTTCTTAAATAGTGAACCTGTTGCTGGTTTTCCATTTTTGCTTAATCGTTCTAAGTTCTTTATGACTTCATCCATGTGTGTGCCAAGAATCAAAGAGATACCAAGTCGATTCTGATTGGCATACATCAGTTTAATGTGTTTCTGACAGAATCCAGCCTTATCTGTTTCAGCACGGGTATCGTCTTCCATGTAGCTTGGACCCATGGTATATTCAATGCTCTGAGTTTCTAACTCATGAAACATAGTACATAGGGGACATTCACTGTCTTTCTGGAAGGCGTCTGTAACGGGAATGGTATATAGTTTTTCTTTCAAGCCACTCATCCTTTCTATTGCAGGTAATGTAGGTAAGAATATTATAGCATAACTAAGAATACAATGTATACAATAGAATAGAATGCATAAAATACTGATTAGATGGATATACTCCTATGAAGAAAAAAGAAAAAATGAGTAAACAGGAGAAAATAAAAGAATAGAAGAGTTTAAGCCATAAAGACACTTATTTTACAACACATCATAAGTTGCACAAAACTAGAAAATTGACTAATATATGTTTAAAAGTTAGCACTCAGTTAATGCGAGTGCTAACAACACAGAGAAAACAATTAGATTTAGATATAAGGAGGAAATAATCATGAAATTAGTACCTTTAGGCGACAAAGTAGTGTTAAAACAATTAGAAGCAGAAGAAACAACAAAATCAGGTATCGTATTACCAGGTCAAGCACAGGAAAAACCACAGCAGGCTGAAGTTGTTGCAGTAGGTCCTGGCGGTGTTGTAGATGGTAAAGAAGTTACAATGCAAGTAAAAGCTGGCGATAAAGTTATATATCAAAAATATGCAGGAACAAATGTAAAATTAGATGGTGAAGAATTCATTATCGTAAAACAAAACGATATCGTAGCAATTGTAGAAGATTAATAATAAAAATTACAAATTTGTTTGTATAGAGAATTCAATCATAATTAGGAGGAATTGGTTATGGCAAAGGAAATTAAATATGGTGCAGAAGCTCGTGCAGCTTTAGAAGCAGGTGTTAATAAATTAGCAGATACAGTGAAAGTAACATTGGGACCAAAAGGAAGAAACGTTGTTCTTGATAAATCTTTCGGTGCTCCATTAATCACAAACGATGGTGTTACTATTGCAAAAGAAATCGAATTAGAAGATGCTTTTGAAAACATGGGCGCTCAGTTAGTAAAAGAAGTTGCAACTAAGACAAATGATGTTGCTGGTGATGGTACAACAACAGCTACTGTATTAGCTCAAGCTATGATTCATGAAGGTGTTAAGAACTTAGCAGCAGGCGCTAACCCAATCATCTTAAGAAAAGGTATGAAAAAAGCTACTGATTGTGCAGTAGAAGCAATTGCTGGTATGAGTTCTTCTATTACTGGTAAAGAACAAATCGCTAAAGTTGCAGCAATTTCCGCTGGTGATGAATCTGTTGGTGAAATGGTAGCAGACGCCATGGAAAAAGTTTCAAACAATGGTGTTATCACAATTGAAGAATCTAAAACAATGAAAACAGAATTAGATTTAGTAGAAGGTATGCAGTTTGACCGTGGATATGTATCTGCATACATGGCTACAGATATGGATAAGATGGAAGCAAATCTTGAAAATCCATACATCTTAATTACAGATAAGAAAATCTCTAACATTCAGGAAATCTTACCACTATTAGAGCAAGTAGTTCAAAATAGTGCAAAATTATTAATTATCGCAGAAGACGTTGAAGGCGAAGCATTATCAACATTAGTAATTAACAAATTACGTGGTACTTTCTCAGTTGTTGCTGTTAAAGCTCCAGGTTATGGTGATAGAAGAAAAGCAATGTTACAGGATATCGCAATCTTAACAGGTGGTACTGTAATTTCTGACGAAGTTGGTTTAGACTTAAAAGAAACTACATTAGATCAGTTAGGACGTGCAAAATCCGTTAAAGTTCAGAAAGAAAATACAATCATCGTTGACGGTGAAGGTAAAAAAGAAGAAATCGACGCTAGAATCGCTCAGATTAAAGCTCAAATCGAAGAAACAACTTCTGAATTTGATAAAGAAAAATTACAAGAAAGACTTGCTAAATTATCAGGTGGCGTAGCTGTTGTACGTGTAGGTGCTGCTACTGAAACAGAGATGCAAGAAGCTAAGTTGCGTATGGAAGATGCCCTAGCTGCTACAAGAGCTGCGGTTGAAGAAGGTATCATCGCAGGTGGTGGTTCTGCTTACATCCACGCTTCCAAAGAAGTTAGCAAATTAGTTGCAACTTTAGAAGGTGATGAAAAGACAGGTGCTCAGATTATCTTAAAAGCATTAGAAGCTCCTTTATTCACAATTTCTTACAATGCAGGTCTTGAAGGCTCTGTAATTATCAATAAAGTAAGAGAAAGTGCACCAGGTACAGGTTTCAATGCATTAACAGAAGAATATGTTGATATGGTTGCTGCAGGTATCCTTGACCCAGCCAAAGTAACAAGAAGTGCATTACAAAATGCTACATCCGTTGCTTCTACTTTATTAACAACAGAATCTGTTGTAGCAACAATTAAAGAAGATGTTCCAGCAATGCCAGCAGGTGCTCCTGGAATGGGAATGATGTAATAATTAAAATATAAATGTTTATAGAAGAAAGGTATTCTGTTGTGAAGATATCAATGGAATACCTTTCTTCTTGATTTTATGGATGGGTTAGAGGGATTCTATAACTATTGAGATTTCTCATTAACAATGGTAAGATAGGTATAAGATCATATTGGAAGGAGCCAGTGAAAATGAGATTTGTAAATCCATATACACCAGGAGCGGGCTTTATGCCTTCCTTTATTGCAGGAAGAGATGAAGTTATCAGAAGAGCACAGAACAGTATGGCAGCTTTAATTCAAAGATATCCACAGCAATCCGTCATATACTATGGATTACGCGGAGTAGGAAAAACAGTTTTACTGAATCGAATTGAAGAAATTGCAGAAGAAAATGGCATTCTATATGAGCATATTGAAATAAAGGAAAAAGAAGGCTTTATATCTCAGATCATTAGTACTTCTACAAAGTTTATACGTGATATCAGTATGAAAGGAAAAGCAGAAGCCTTTACTCAGAAAGCAAAGGAAATTATAAAATCATTCACCATTACATTTAGTCCAAAGGACGGTAACTTGACAGCAGCATTGCAAAATACAGATGATGATTTTGAAGTCATAACGAATTTATCGGATGGTTTAACCGATGTTTTTGTTGCATTAGGAAATGCAGCCAATAAATCAGAGAATACGATATGTTTTTTTATAGATGAAATTCAATACCTAAAGAGAGATGAATTAGAAGCTTTAATTAATGCAATTCATCGGGTAAATCAAAAACGTCTTCCTATTATGATTTTTGGAGCTGGGTTGCCAAAGGTTTTTAAAGAACTAGGAGATGCTAAATCCTATTCCGAAAGGTTATTTGTATTTGAAGAAATAGATGCATTGTCTTGTGAAGATGCAAAGTTAGCAATTTGCGAGCCAGCAAAAAAGGATATTGGTGTATCATATGAGGAAAAGGCACTGGACAGGATTGTGAAAATTACCCATAGGTATCCGTACTTTATTCAGCAATTCTGTAAAATAATATGGGATAATACAACTGAAGATATTATTTCATTAAAAGATGTGCGAGCGAGCGAAGCAGAATTTTATCATAAGTTAGATAATGGATTCTTTCGAGTAAGATATGAGAGATGTACAAGAAAGGAAAAACTTTTCATGTTCGCAATGGTGAAATGTGGAGACCTTCCGTGTAACATAGCAAATGTAGCGAAGATTATGGGAGAGGATAATACAAGCAGAGTGTCTCCTATTCGGGCTCAGTTGATTAACAAAGGACTGATTTATGCCACAGGGTATGCAGAAATTGATTTTACAGTTCCACAATTTGATTGTTTCTTAACCCGTGTAATGCCAAAGGATGATATAAAGTTAAATGATATATAGCAAAAAAGAGGGAAAACGGTCTTAGATGGCCGTTTTTTTACTTATAGGATTAGGGTGTCAAAAGGTCTTTGACCTTTGATATAAATTTATACTTTAAAATTTAACACGATATTGAGGGCGGAGGAATTGATGTGTCGAAGAAATTTTGTTTTTGGATTTTAGAAACAATTTATTTGTTTCCTTAAATAAAATTAGGTATAATAGAAGATAGCATACAAATTTAAGGAGGATTACAATGAACGAATTATATGCAGAAGCTGGTGTAAAAGTAAAGCCGCCATTCAAATCTGTTTTCCTAAAAGTATTATTAATTGTTTTGCTTGTTTTTTCATTGCTCTTGGCAGTAGTAAGCGGAAGTTCACTTTTTGCACCACTAGCAGGATTGCTTGCAGTGGCAGTGATATATGCTTGGCCAAGATTGAGTAACATAGAATATGAATACATATTCTGTGACGGAGAATTTGATTTTGACCGTATTACAGGAGGAGCAAAGAGAAAAAGCATGTTAAAAGTAGATATGGAGAATGTAGAAGTAATCGCATCTCCAGAGAGAAGAGCAGAGTTTGACAATCCATCCATTCGTACCATAAAAGATTACAGTGACAATGTAAGAGATGCTTATATGATGATTGCATCTACAGAATCCAGCCAAATGAAAGTGTTCTTCAAACCAACTGAAAAGATGGTGGAATGCATGTACAATAAAGCACCAAGTAAGGTAAAAAAATAGCAAACTAATAAAGATATTAGTATTTCTAATAAGTCATTAAGGGAATATAACCTTGACAATGGATTGACTTTTCGTTATACTTTTGAAAATTATTAAAAATCAATTAAGAAATGATATAATTTTCAGACTATTTATTGACGATTTACAGACTAAAGAAAGCGAGGGTTTAAAATGGGTACAATAATCGGTGAAGGCATTACATTTGACGACGTCTTATTAGTGCCTGGTTATTCAGAAGTAATTCCAAATCAGGTGGATTTAAGAACAAAGCTTACAAAGAAGATTACTTTGAATATTCCAATGATGAGTGCAGGTATGGACACAGTAACAGAACACAGAATGGCGATTGCCATGGCAAGACAGGGTGGAATCGGTGTAATCCACAAAAACATGTCAATTGAGGCGCAGGCAGAAGAAGTTGACAAGGTAAAACGTTCTGAGAATGGTGTTATTACAGACCCATTTTATTTATCTCCTGAACATACACTTGAAGATGCAAACAACTTAATGGCTAAGTTCCGTATCTCCGGAGTGCCAATTACAGAAGGTAGAAAATTAGTTGGTATTATCACAAACCGAGATTTAAAATTTGAAACAGATTTTTCTCGTAAAATCAAAGAATGTATGACTTCTGAAGGCTTAATTACCGCACAGGAAGGCATTACATTAGAGGAAGCTAAGAAAGTTCTTGCAAGTGCAAGAAAAGAAAAACTTCCTATTGTAGACAAAGACGGAAACTTAAAAGGTCTTATTACGATTAAAGATATTGAAAAACAAATTAAATATCCTTTATCGGCAAAAGATTCTCAAGGCAGATTGCTTTGTGCAGCAGGTGTTGGCGTTACAGCAAACATCTTAGATCGTGTTGACGCACTTGTGAAAGCAAAAGTCGATGCTATTGTTATTGATACAGCACATGGACATTCCGCTAACGTATTACGAGTTGTAAAAATGGTAAGAGAAGCTTATCCTGACTTA
>DBKX01000010.1:17969-25830 GCA_002297865.1 Lachnoclostridium sp. UBA739 | reverse complement strand
ACATCGTCATAGTAAACGCAGAACTTTATAGTTAGGATATAATATCCGATTAAAATTTCCTTTTATAGTAAGATGTTTCAATCAAAAAAGATGCCCTAAATCAGACATCTTTCTTACAAATTATTATAATAAGTCTTTTAATTTATTTACGTTGCTCAAGCTTTCTGCTGATTCCTTATTGGCTTCTTTAATCTGCAGATAAATTTCTTTTCGGAAAATAGGTACACTTTTTGGAGCATTGATACCAATCTTAACCTGATCGCCTTTGATCTCCAAAATTGTTATTTCTACATCCTGATTAATCACTATGGATTCATTCACTTTTCTTGATAAGGCTAGCATTACTCTTCCCCCTTATCATTCGTATTTATAATCGGATACTTAATAACGTAATCCCTATTTTCTGTAATTATCTGAGCCCCTACTCGAATATCTGAATTAATGATAATTGGTGCTTTCAGATTAGCTGTTGTTTTTGTGACATCGCTTGGCACGGTTACAACTAATAGCACTACGGCATTCTCAGAATTTATATCACCCAAATTTTTCAATAATGCGTCACGAATAACTGGGTCGTAGTCTTTCTTCACGTCAAACGGATTAATTACCGGCAACGCAAGCTCAGGTTCATCTACAGCCTGTAACCATGCAATTTTAGCCTTCTCTCCATTTTCTTTTATGTCGTATATCAGTGTGTATCGTTTCAAATCCTCAAAGCCCAATATCCCTTCTGGAAAATCCACAATTTTACTTTCTTCGATTTCGACTTCACCAAAACATCTTGTCTTAATTAACACACTCAATTCTCCTTTCGCATATCAGATTTTCATTTTATAGAAAATCTAATAAGCTGTTCTGTGCAATTTTTGCAGTCGCATTTAAAGAAGCATTATAGGCAGTCAATGCTGCAGTATAATTCACAATGGCATCTTCAATATCAACTGTATCATTTTTTGTCAACATTTCATTAAAAGAAGTCAGTTGGTCCTCAAGTCTAGCTTCTGTAAGTTCAAGACGTTTATAACGGCTTCCCAAGTCAGCAGTTGCTTTATTTACACTAGCTTGCGCATTGGTAGTTGTGGTGATACCATTGCCGTACTTTTCTTGTAAAACGCTTTTCTCTAATGCTAACTCATTCTCCATCTGAGTCTTCGCTTCCATTATATCATCTTTCGAACAAGTATACGTACCATTTTTTATTTTACTTTCAATATCTTTTAATTTATTTTCTACTTTCTGTACACGCTCTATCTGATTGATGATATCATCTATCTGATTGATTATTTTAAAATCAAGACAGTCATTGGCTAATGTATTCACTGTAATACTTTGACTAAAGTTTACTTCATATTGAATTTGCTGATCCTTTGGCTTTTGATAACTTAACGGAATATTATCTGGACCAGTTGCTGTACAGTCAAAATAATGCTCTGGTCTTACTTCTCCTTTGTTAAATTCATCTTTGTAGTAGTCAACCTCAATTTTAGGTGCATCTTTAAGCATTTTATAAGTATCTTCACTTAATATAATTTCCCCAGTTTCTTGAATTAATACAGCTTTTTTACTACCGATATCATACGCATCCTTATCCGACACAGAAACGACTTCAAGATCCAATTTATCAGCAGCGTTATCGCCATATCTAAGAACTGGCTTGTAAGTTGCATCATCTTTTCCCTTGATATCATCGTAAGCAAGATTCAATTTATAACCTTTATGTGATGTTGCAGCCTTGCTTGCATAATCCACTGCAGTAGTGGTATCATCAAAATTCAAATCTGCTTTTACATACGTAAACGTCTGTATATCTGTAAACTCAAAAGGTTCTGTAATTTTATATAAAGTATCCTTAGAAGGCTCATTAAAAGTTAGAGATGTATCCGTTCTGTAACCAGTAAATAAATATCTTCCTGCATAATCTGAATTTAAGCATTGGAAAATCTGATCCTTATACTCTGTTAATGTCTGCTTTAACGCATCACGCTCTGATGTCTCCAAGGTATCATTGGCACCCTGGTTAAAATATGTGTTCATACTGGTAAGTATTTCATTGACACTTGCTAAAGCTGATTCTGTATTGGAAATCCAGCTCATAGCATCTGGAACATTCTTTTTTGCATACTGTTCTAACTCTGCCACACTGGTTCTATATTTTAATGAACGAACCGCAACAACAGGATCTTCTGAAGGACGCTGTATTTTCTGCTGTGTAGAATACTGATTCGCAAGGTTTGATAAGTTCGTCTTATTTCGATTAATATTATTTAAAGCATTGCTATTCATCATTTTGCTTGTTACTCTCATAGTCGTTCTTCCCTCCTTCTGTTTACTCTTAGATACCTAAACCATTTATCAACGTATCATAAATCTGATTCATTGTCTGAATTACTTTTGATGAAAGGTTGTATGCATTCTGGAATCTAACCAAATCCATACTTTCTTCATCCTGGTCAACACTTGATATCGACATTCTCTGATTATCTACAACCTTAAGGATATTTTCCTGACTCTTAGTAAATATAGTTGCTTTCTTCGCATCTGTACCAGAATCTGTTGTAAGTTTCTGTAAGAACATATCTGGTGTACCTTGTTTGAACATCGACGTATCTGTTTTAAGTCCAACCAGCTTTTCAAGTATCTCATTTTTACTTACACCATCAACAATTTTTGAAGTACATGCTATTTTGTTAGGGTCACCCACAATTGTTTTATTGACAGTAAAGTTTTTACAAGTGATACTATAATATGTTGCATTAAGATTGTCATTGGCATTCTTATCTGCATCTGGGTCCACAACCGATTTGAATGTAAAGTCCTTAACTGTATCATCAAATTCATACTGCCTTGTAGAATTCGCCTGATTTCCTGTAAAGAAATCAACCCCGGCATCTCCATTCATATCTTGACCATCATTATGAATTTTGTTAAAGTTGCTCGCATAAGTTCTTGCAAAATTAGTAAGCTGATTCATATAAAATGGAATACCTTTTGTAGTCACACTCTTTCCGATTTCAACATCTTCTCCATTTACTCCTTTTGAAAGTGGAGTTGTCAATTCAAATTCATAGGTGTATTTTCCATCTTTGACGGTACAGCTAAAACTGGAATAGTGATATTCCATTGCTCCAATTTTAACCACACCATTCTCAGCTGGTATATATAATTTATTTAAATCGTTACAATTTGTATCGGTTAATGTTAATTTGGTACTTCCCGCGGCACCTGTCCCTTTTCCAGTTACATTTTCAAGGTTGTTGCCGTCTCGCATTAGGAATAATGCCTGAAGTTTTCCACCTAATGTTTCACTTACTTCATTAAATTCCTGTCCGTTACTCCAAACAATATTATACAAACCATCAATATCATTTTGATTATAGTAAATATCCATTGGTTTTACTTCCAGTTTATTGTACTCATAATTATCAACTAGAATCTGTCCATCCAATCTTACTGTAAAAATTGTAGACATTCCATTATCCAATGTTGTCTCAGATGTAGTTATGTTTGCATACATGGAAAGCTGATCCAATAAAAGATTACGGGAATCTCTAAGGTCATTGGCATTCTGTCCTGATAATTCAATCGTATTAATCTGCTTATTCAAAGAAGCAATCTGTTCTGCAAGAGAATTAATCTGCTCTACAGAAGTTTTTATTTCTTCATTACAGTCACTTTGCAGCTTTTCCAATGTATTCGCCATGGAATTCACAAGTTCAGTAAATCCACTTGCCATACTGGAAACCTGAGTTCTCTTAGTATTGTCACCCGCATCTTTTAACAATTCCTGCATTGCGGTATTAAAATTATCAAATGATTTCGTAATACCTTCTGCATTTACTTCACTAATGCAGTTTTCAATGCTAAGCAAATAATATTCCTGTGTTGAATAATTGCCATAGATAGCATTTTGCGTACGATATTTTGTATCATAGTACTGGTCTCTTATCTGGACAATACTATCTGTATAAACTCCTGTACCAATCATACCATATGTGTTATTAGTTGAAATTGCATTGTTTGCTTTCACAATATTATTCTGTCTCGTATACCCTTCACGATTGGCATTGGAAATATTGTGAGCTGTTGTATTCATAGACGCCTGGCTTGCATACAAACCCGATGTTGCAATTGATAATCCAAAAAATGTGGATGCCATACTTTACCCTTCTTTCTTCTTATAAATTAACCCATTGAATTAATAATGGTATCTAACATGTCATTGATTACATTAATATACTTTGAATTGGCACCATAAGCGTACTGATAGCGAATCATATTCGTTAGTTCTTCTTCTGAGGAAACCCCTAAAACAGTTGAACGCTGATTGTCAATATTACTAGCTACTGTCTGCTGTTCTGTTGCCATAGACTCAAAGGTTTTTCCTTTCGTCCCTACTTCACCGACAAAAGCCGTATAGTAATCTGCAAACGTATATTTTGTGAGCTGATTAGGTGATAACGTAAAGCCTTTCTTGTTAAATGTATCGACAAGTTCCTGACATTTGCCAAATGCAAATTCATCCTCTTTGCCATTTTTACTTGTACTGCTTAGCGGAAGCAAGGATACTTCCCTTTGCATTCTTTCATTAATTTGAATCTGATCTGTCGTATATAAAGAATAGATATCCTTAGGATCTTCCTCATTATAGATATATACCTTTTTCGTCTGCGCAACACCTTTCTCATCCGTATAAGATAACGTTGCTTCTGTGTAACGTTTTGTATATTTTCTTTCAAATAATTCTTCACGAGGGGTATTTTCAGCATCCATACCAACTGGTGCATTCTTTTCATCCCATACATGAACCTTAAACATGTCAATCTTATTTCCGTCTGCGTCTGTTACAGATAAGCCCGTCGCTCCCTTATCCAATCCCATATTCTCCATATATTTATCAAAAGTAACATTCGGACATAATACGTCATTGATAGCTGTTACTATTCCATGAATCAGCTGATCAAACTGTGCCATCGTATTACGAACAACGGAAGAGTTAATTTCTTCATTATACTTTTTCACTGCATCATTAAAATCTGCTTCTGAGGCGAAATTCTCACGAACTGGAATGTCTGTATAATTGGCTGTTGTATTTCCTCTAGCAACTAATAAACCTTTCAAAGAACCAATATTAGAGTTATTTTCGCTCTTACATGGCTGTGTTAAATCGTATAAAGGCGTATTCTGCCCATCATCCCACACAACTTCTAATAATCCCGCTTCATCATCTGGCATTTTTGTTGTGAGCCCATAAACACTTTTATCCCATACAAATTGCCTTCCTTCAATGCTAACGTTCACATTACCAGTGGAATCTTCTGAGTATGTTATCTTAACCATTTCACCGAGTTCATCTAATAATGCGTTACGGCTATCTCGTAAATCATTGGCATTCTCGGATGCACACTCATAACGAACAATCTGTTCATTCAAACTTTTAATCTGATTGCCGATTTTATTAATTCTATTTACTTTATCCTGTACTTGGGTATTAAGATTTTGTTGATACTTTTTAAATGCTTGATAGATGCTTTGAGAACGTTCAACTAGCGTACTTGCTTGGGATACAACAGCAGCACGCTTTACGATACTATCTGGTTCTTTGGCTAACTCCTGTAATGTATTTCGAAAGGATGAAATATCATCATGGAATGCCTCACCTTCTAACTCTCCTAAAACCGTTTCAATTTCCTGAGTTGCTTCACTCTGTGATTCATAGAATCCTTGTCTTCCAACTTCGATGCGATAAGCTTTATCTAGAAATACATCTCTAACCTGTCTAATTTCCTGAATATTAGTACCATATCCAACCTGTAACATAGATATATGTGTATTTCCCATTGTATTGTAAATGGTATCTTTTGTTACTATCTGCTGTCTTACATAACCTTCTGTGTTGATATTCGCTAGGTTGTGACTGACTGTATTCAAACTTGACTGATTTGCTTTGAGTCCTGATACACCAGTCCACATACTCGTCATAATATTTCCCATACTTATCTGACCTCTTCTATATAAACTAAATTAATTGGTTCCCTATATGCCTTCCAATTATGTCTGTTTTTCTCTATATAAAATGCAGGCTTAACCTGCATTTTAATTCAAATTCATTCTATTGTTTTGCATCAAACATTCCCATCTGGCTAATTGGAATATCCTGAGTTGATGCAGATTTATTATAGTTATTAACAGGTGCTACCCTGTCACTTTGTATTACATTCATACTGAATTCGATCATCTCTAATGATTGTTCAATTAAGGCTTTATTCTGAAGATTATATTCCTTCAGTCTGTCGAGTTTCTTAATAAGAGCATCATGTAGATTGCCTAACCTTTCCTGTTCGGTAGGCTGATTTTCTAACATAGCTACAATTGCCTTTAAATTCAAACTTTCAACCTTTCGATTCATAACGATCGCTATGTTAGAGATAATTTTATTCCTGTTGTGTTCAAGACCTGTGATCTGGTCTATAAAATTCTGCTCTACAGCCGTGATGTGCTGTAGTTCTTCTAAGTCGTTCTTAATAATAATCTGTGCCTTTTTTTCTACCACTGGAAGAAGTTCCTCATAGATATTATCCTCTTTTTCCAATGTATCAATCAACTCTTCAATAAGACTCGCCACTAACTAAACCTCTCTTTTTCTATACTACTTAAATTGAAGTGTCAAAATAGCTTTCAACCATCTTTTCAGCTACTTCTTCACAGGAAACGTTATACGTACCAGACTGCATACGTTTCTTAATGTCATTCACCTTATCCCATCTTATATCATCCGCTTCACTGACTGCTTTCTTAGCAATCTGTAAATCTTTACCCATTGTGGAGATTTCGATGCGATCAGATGTAGTCTTTTTTGTGCTTGTAACATTATTCTTAGCACTTGTTTTTCGGTAGATCTGGTCTACCTTATTAATTGAGTTTATTCTCATCTTCACCACAACCCTTCTATTTCTTCATATTTATTATCGGCACTTAGGCAAAATAAATTAATAAAAATTCCATAAAATAAGAATAGGACTCCTTTCATATAACTAATTATGAAAGAAATCCTAACAAACTTTTAATCTATTATGGTCTTATTCGTATTTTACTCCATCCAAGATATCACAAAAATCAAATGTTGCAAAATAGTCTTTTGGAGTTTCTGCTCTACGAATTAATTTTGTTGTACCATCCTCCTGCAACAGAATTTCTGCAGATTTTAATTTTCCATTGTAATTATATCCCATTGAAAAACCATGTGCCCCTGTATCATGAATGACAAGATAATCCCCCATATCAATCTTTGGAAGCATTCTGTCTATCGCGAATTTATCATTATTTTCACATAAGGAACCAGTCACATCATACTTATGGTCGCAAGGCGCATTTTCTTTACCAAGCACAGTTATGTGATGATACGCTCCATACATGGCAGGACGCATTAAGTTTACAGCACATGCATCGACTCCAATATATTCTTTATAAATGTGCTTTTCATGAATTGCTTTCGTAACAAGACAGCCATAAGGTGCTAACATAAAACGGCCTAGTTCTGTAAAAATTGAAACATCACCCATTCCAGCTGGAACTAGAATTTCCTCGAATGCCTTACGAACTCCTTCACCGATTACCATTATGTCATTTGGCTCTTTGTCTGGTGTATAAGGAATACCGACACCACCAGATAAATTGATATATTTAATATCTGCGCCTGTCTTTTCTTTTAATTCTACTGCTAATTCAAATAGTATTTTGGCAAGCATAGGATAGTATTCGTTCGAAACAGTGTTACTAGCCAAGAAGGAGTGGATACCAAAATGTTTTACACCTTTTTGTTTTAAGATTTTAAATCCTTCAATTAACTGTTCCTTTGTAAAAC
>DBKX01000010.1:13352-17931 GCA_002297865.1 Lachnoclostridium sp. UBA739 | reverse complement strand
TGGGTTATCCATAATGTCCGTTCCTAATTTGAAGAATCCGCCTGGATTGTAACGGCAAAAAATGGTTTCAGGAATTCCTGCTGTTTTTTCTAAAAAGTCTATATGTGTAAAATCATCTAAGTTAATGAAAGCCCCTAGTTCTTTTGCCTTTTGAAACTCTTTGGCTGGTGTTACATTGGAAGAAAACATAATGTCGCTTCCCTTAAAGCCACATGCTTCTGACATCATAAGCTCTGTTAATGAGGAACAATCTGTTCCACAGCCTTCTTCTTGTAGTATTTTTAAAATAAATGGGTTTGGAGTTGCCTTTACAGCGAAATACTCACGGAATCCTTTGTTCCAAGAAAATGCTTTCTTTAACTTTCTTGCATTTTCACGAATTCCTTTTTCATCATATAGATGGAATGGTGTAGGATACTGTTTTGTCATTTCTTTTACTTGGTCTAATGTTACAAATGGATGTTTCATCCTTCATTTCCTCCTTGTAAGGTAATTAATTTAATCTTATTACTAAGCATTTCTTTGTAAACGGCAACAAAATTGCTATTCTTAGAATAAAGACATGCTGTATTTTCACCTTGGTCAGATTCTCCTGTCAGTACTTCTTGCGAATCTATAATCACACCAAACTGACAGACCTTTGTATCGCTCAAATAAACGGTTGCATTTTCCAATACAAATGCTGGTTCATCTGTGATTATCACAACCTTTTTATCCAAATCTTTTAATTCATTCAGTTCCTCACTTACGGACTCAAGTAATTCTTTTCCTGCTGAAATATATATACGATGTTCCACATTAAGAAGCATATTCTTTAGCTGATTCATAACATGCTTTTTTCCTTTAATCGTTACATAGCCTTCACTTTCAACGGCTTTCTTAGGTGCATTATCTATTAAGTCCTCTCTTAACGTCGTCAAGTTCCGAATAATGTTAGCACTAAAGTCTTTCACATCTACCGGGGTATATTTGGTTACCTGCCCCTCAATAATATAAGAAGCACCTTTCTCCACAAGCCCCGCTAAAGCGTTATAAGTGTTAGATCTTGATATACCGGTAATTTTCGCAACTTCATATCCTGTAACTTCACCATGCACGAGCAAAGTGTGATAAATAGTTGCCTCTTGTCTGGTTAAACCAAACTCTAATAATGTATCAATAAATTCCATTTAGGTTCCTCTACAATAGTGTTTCTATTTAGGAATACCATATCACATCTCGTGCAAAAAGTCAACGGGGTCGCCTTATTCTAATTGATAATAGTTTTCATGTAGTACTGCTTATACTACGTTTTTGGTAACGGCTTACTTCATAGAATAAAAATAATGCCAGAATTACAAATGATAATAAATCAGAAATCCAAAAGGAATGCCACAGTCCCTTTACACCTATTTTAGAAGTTAACAAAAAAGCGATTGGCATTTGAAAAACTACCTGTCTCAAAAGCACAAATCTTGTGGCAATTTTTCCCTTTCCAATAAACTGAAAAAAAGCTACTCCTATTGTATAAAACACTTGCAGTGGAAGACAAAGCAAAACCAAACGTAAACTTCTGCCGCCAAATACAATAAAATCACGTTCAGAATTAAATAATCCAACTATCTGATTGGCAAACATAAGTACAACAGCATAACATGCTGTAGAAATAACCAAACCAATAATTATGGAATCTTTCAGCGCTTCCAACACACGGTTATACATCTTTCCTCCGTAGTTATAGCATATTACCGGTTGCATACCTACCGTAATGGCATTCATTATCACAGTTAAATATTTATAGATCGTTGAATTTATACTTAGTGCCGCTAGTCCATAGGTACTACCATAAAACTTCGCCATCTTGTTATAATAAACCAAAATGATTGTATAAAGGAGATTTGTCAAAAAAGACGCTCCACCTATAGCAAACATGTCTATCGTACTCTTCCAATCTGGCCTTATGTACTTTACTTTTATCTTCAAGCCTGCTTTTCCACTGGTATAACACCAGATACAAAAGAGCATACTAGAAAAGTTGGCTAATATTGTTGCAAATGCTGCTCCTCTAAAACCTCCATTTAAAACAATAATAAAAACAGGATCTAATATAACATTAATCAAACAGGCACCAATATTACATATAAAAATGAGCTTTATTATACCTTGTGAACGCAGACAATACAACAAAGTATGATTCACGAAATAAATTGGTGCAAGAAGCAGAAACACTTGAAAATACTGCATAATATAACCTGTATACATTTCTGAACAACCAAGTATTTTTATCATCGGCTTCAGCCCCGCATAAACCAATATTGCCTGTATCATGGCAATTATCACTGAACTGCATATTGATGACCCAAGTATTTTCTCTGCTCCATCTACATCATTTTCCCCCATTTTAATCGCAAGCAGCGAAGGTGCTCCTTGACAAATTAGACACGCAATTGAAAATACCAGGGAATAGAGAATGAAAATATAGGAAAACGTCGAATTTCCAGCTATCCCATACTTTCTTCCGATAAAGATACCATCTACGATTGAATACGAAGAACTTACCACTACCGTAATAAATGAAGGAACAATTAACTTTAGAAGGGTCTCAAAAACAGGCCCATCCTGTAATGAATTATTTTCCAACCCCATACCTTCTTTCTTTTTATATCATTTTTGCAAGCCCCGACCATTGATAGTAATAATAAAATTTTAACATCTTTCTATTATGTTTTCAAATAAGAAAAAATAGCGTAGCAGCCATAAAAACTGCTACGCTTAAAAGTCTAACTTTTTGGGGTCACCTCAATCAGCACGACTGCTCTTCTATTATACCTAAATTTTACTGAACCAAAGCTTCCACTTTTCTTTCAATTTCATTCAAGGTTTCTTCACTTGGAATATATGTGGTCTTAATTGGATCACAGATAACATCCAATCCAATTTCATTTAATTTATCTTGAATTTTCACTACCGCTTGACCACCCCATCCATAAGAACCAAATGAAAATGCTTTCTTATCTTCTGGATGCAGCCCCTCCATATAACATAAGAATGCTGCTACCGTTGGCATCATGGTATTATTTAATGTTGGCGAACCTACTGCTATATAGCTCGCATCCAGAACTTCAGTCATAATATCGGAAATATGGTTTTCTTTTAAATCATATAGCTTTGTTTCCACATCTTTTTTCGCAAATCCTTCTAATATTGCATGAGCCATCTTATCAGTAGAATGCCACATAGAATCATATACAACTAAGGCTTTGTTCTTTGGCTTACCAGTTGCAAACTCCTCATATTTATCTAGAATCTCTGGAATATGTTTGGTCCAAATTATACCGTGACTTGGACAAATCACCTCTAACTCAAGACTTCTAACAATTTCTAGCGCTTTTGCAGCTTGTTTACCATACAGCATCAAAATATTAGCGTAATATTTTTTTGCTTCCTGATATACTTCTTCTAAATTAACCTCTACATCAAAATGCTTGCTGGATGCAAAATGCTGGCCAAAAGCATCATTAGAAAATAGAATTTTTTCCTCTGGACAATATGTTACCATGTTATCTGGCCAATGAAGCATTGGAGTAGCTACAAATGTAAGACTTCTTTTTCCTAAGCTCAACGTTTCGCCTGCTTTTACCGCCATGTAATTATAATCAGATCCGTAATGGGCCTGTAAACCTTTTAGTCCATTTGGAGCACTTGTTACAATAGTTGCATTTTTTGCTGCTTTCATCACTTCTGGAATTGCGCTAGAATGATCCATTTCTACATGATTAGACACTATGTAGTCTATTTTCTCTGGATCGATAATTTCAGAAATACGTCTAATTAATTCACCTGCAAAGGGAGCTTTTACTGTGTCAATTAACGTTATCTTCTCATCAATTATCAAATAAGCATTATAAGTTGCTCCTCGATTCGTAGAATAACCATGAAAACTACGAACATTCCAGTCTACCGCTCCAACAAAGTAAATTCCTTTTTTTACTTCTACACAATTCATAACAACAGTCCTTTCTATTTTCTATTTCTATTTTGTCAAACACATTTTATTGCAAGTAATAATAATCATTACTATTATTATATACTCACATAAATTTCTTGTCAATGGTTATTATACTACTTTAGTCATGTATTAATTCTGAAAAATTTGTCAAAATAGTGTGTAGGATTGAATATGAGTTTTTATGGAATTTTGTTACTCGCTGTGTTATAATACCTAATTATTGAGTTTTTCAAGGTGATTGGAAAATCATAATTTGATAAACAAAGGAGTTTTTAAATGGAACAATATAACGGTAGTCAAATTGTTATTTTAGAGGGATTAGAAGCAGTTCGTAAAAGACCTGGTATGTATATCGGCAGTACTGGTTCTAGAGGTCTTCACCATTTGATTTGGGAAATTCTAGATAATGGTATTGATGAACACCTTGCTGGATTTTGTTCTGAAATACAAATTATTCTGCAAAAAGATGGCGGCATTACGATTCAGGACAACGGTCGTGGAGTTCCAGTTGATATCCATCCAACAAAAAAAATACCTACTGCACGTGTCGTATACACAATCCTTCATGCGGGTGGTAAATTCGGTAATACG
>DBKX01000010.1:0-13337 GCA_002297865.1 Lachnoclostridium sp. UBA739 | reverse complement strand
GTGGTCTGCATGGTGTTGGTGCTTCCGTTGTGAATGCTCTTTCTTCCAAAATGACAGTAGAGATTAAACGTAATGGGGAAGTTTATCGTGATGCTTACGAAAACGGTGGTCACCCAACAGTCGATCTGGTAAACGGTCTACTTCCTGTTGTTGGAAAATGTAAAAAGTCAGATACAGGGACAAAAGTTACATTCTATCCTGACACAGCTATATTTGAGACAGTAGAATTTAAGTCTGAAGTCATACAGAAAAAACTAAAAGAAATTGCATATCTGAATAAGAACCTAAAAATTAATTTCACAGATGAATTCACGGGTACCACAACTACTTACCTGGAAGAGTACGGAATAAAAAGTTTTGTCAGTTACCTTAACCGTGATACAGAAGTGTTAAATAATGAGGTTATATATATAGAAGGAACTAGTGGAGATATTGAAGTTGAGGTTGCTTTCCAGTATACCAAAAATTACAATGAGCAGATTAATTCATATTGTAACCGAATTAACGTAGTAGATGGTGGTACTCTTGTTACCGGTTTTAAAATGGCTCTCACTAGAGTAATGAATCAATACGCAAGAGAACTTGGTGTACTAAAAGATAAAGATGATAACTTTGATGGACGAGACATCCGTAATGGACTTGTAGCGATTATCTCAATTAAACATCCAGATCCTCAGTTTGAAGGACAAACGAAAACAAAACTAGGAAATACGGATGCTAAAACTGCAGTTGATGATGTATTCAGCACACAAGTTCAACGTTACTTTGATAAAAATGTAGACGAGCTTAAGAAGATTTTAGAGAATTCCATGAAATCCTACAATGCCAGAAAGGCAAGTGATAAAGCAAGAACGGCGGTTTTAAAACAGATTAATGATGTAGATACAAGAAGCAAACTCGCTTCCTGTTCTTCTAAGAAACCGGAAGAATGCGAAGTTTATATAGTCGAAGGAGATTCTGCGGGCGGTACTGTTAAAACTGCCAGAAACCGTAAGACACAAGCTGTATTACCTCTTCGTGGAAAAATTTTAAATGTAGAGAAAGCTACTTTAGATAAAATTTTAGTAAATAATGAAATTAAATCCATGATTGCCTCCTTTGGCTGTGGAATCGGCGATGATTTTGATATCACCAAACTGAAATATGATAAAATTATTATCTTAACAGATGCCGACGTAGATGGTGCCCATATCAGTACACTTCTTCTTACCTTCTTCTACCGCTTTATGCCGGAATTGATTTACGAAGGAAAAGTATACCGTGGTCTTCCACCGTTGTATAAAGTAGAATATGAAACAACAGAAACGGGAAAACGTGGAAAAAGGAAGAAATCAGAATATATTTTTAACGATTTTGAGCTTGAAAAATTTAAACGCAGACCTGGTAATAAAATTTTACATGTTCAACGTTACAAAGGTCTTGGAGAAATGGATGCGGAGCAGCTTTGGGAAACAACATTAAACCCTGAAACCAGGATACTTGCACAGGTTACCATAAGTGATAAAAATGAAGCCAACGAAATTACAAAGAAACTTATGAGTAACGAAGTACCTCCGAGAAGGGCATTTATCATGGAACAGGCGCAATATGCAAACATTGACACATAAAATGTAAAAAAATATAGTGAGGTACGAAAATGAATATGATAACGGAAAACATCATTCATTTGGACTTTTCTGACGAAATGCGAACTTCTTATCGTGATTACGCGATGAGTGTTATCATTTCCAGAGCACTTCCAGATGTACGTGATGGATTAAAACCAGTTCAGCGCAGAATTTTATATGCAATGAAAGAATTAGGATTAAGTCCTGATAAACCACACCGTAAAAGTGCACGTATCGTGGGAGATACCATGGGTAAATATCACCCTCATGGTGACTCTTCTATCTATGATGCATTAGTGCATATGTCAGAGGATTATTCCTTACAGATTCCTCTTGTTGACGGACATGGTAACTTTGGGTCAATTGACGGTGACGGTGCCGCCGCAATGCGTTACACCGAAGCACGTCTATCTCCTGGTGCAATTACGCTTCTTGACCATTTAGACAAAGGTCTGGTTGAATTTATTCCTAACTTCGATGAAAGCGAAAAAGAACCAGTTGTATTACCTGCTATGTTACCTAATTTATTAATCAATGGTACAACGGGAATTGCTGTCGGTATGGCAACAAATATTCCCCCACATAATCCTTGTGAGGTTATTGATGGAGTGATTGCCTACATGGACAACCCGGCCATTACGATAGATGGGCTGATGGAATACATCAAAGCACCTGATTTTCCAACAGGTGGTACCATTGTGAATCAATCTGATATAAAAGACATTTATGAAAACGGCGAAGGACGTATTAAAGTCCGTGCAAAGTCTGTAATCGAACAAGGTGACAATGGTCGTAAAAATATTATTATTACAGAAATTCCTTATACCGTTGCAGGAAATAAAACCAAATTAGTTGAAAGCTTAGCTGCGTTAATGAAGGATAAGGTTTTCGATGAAATATTTGATGTTCGCGACGAGTCTTCCAAAGAAGGAATTCGTATTGTCATTGAAGTAAAGAAGGATCGTGACATCGACAATCTGCTTAATGGTCTATACAAGAAGACTCCATTAGAAGATACGTATAGCGTAAATCTTCTGGCAGTAAAAGAAAAACAGCCAATTACTTTCAATTTGAAATCTCTAATCAGTGAGTTCGTTACATTTCAGATTGAATTGTATACAAAAGAATATGAATATTTACTTCATAAAGCAAACCAGAGACTTGAAATCGTAAAAGGTTTAGTTCGTGCAACAGATGTAATTGATCTGATTATCGAGATTTTACGTGGAAGTTCTTCTGTAAAACAAGCGAAACAGTGTTTGATAGCAGGAGATACAACCGATATCAAATTCAAATCAGAAGCGTCTAAGAAAACAGCTTCTACTCTGGATTTTACAGAGCGTCAGGCAGATGCAATTTTAGCAATGCAGTTAAGCAAATTAATTGGTTTGGAAATTATGAAACTGCATGAAGAAAGTGATTCTTTAATTAAAGATATCGAAAACTATACAACGATTCTTGGTGACCGCAAGGAACTTTATAAAGTAATAAAAAAAAGACTTCGTGAATATAAGAAGATGTTTCCTCAAGCAAGAAAAACTGCTCTTGAGAATATTGGATTACGTGATTATGTCGAAGAAGTTAAAATTGAAGATTTATACATTCTGGTAGACCGCTTTGGATATACCAAATCCATTGATGCTGCTAGCTATCAGCGTCTTGGAGAAGATACTTTAAAAGAATACGTGCATCAGGTCCCAATCCAGAATACGGACAAGCTTTGTCTGTTTACAGCAGAAGGAAATATGTATCAGGTTAAAGTTTCTAGTATTCCTAGATGTAAAATTCGTGATAAAGGCACTTTAATTCATAATCTTTGTAAAGTTGGGAAAGAGGACATACTTCTCTTTGTTTCCTTTGAGTCTTTATTCGAAAGCATGGTATTCTTTGCAACCAAAGCGGGTTATGTAAAATTAGTTTCTGGTGCTGAATTTGAAACAATCCGTTCCTGTATCGCTGCAACAAAACTTGCAGAAGAGGATAAACTTGTTGGTGTGAGTGTAGTTTCAGCCCACGAACTTCGTTCAGAATCTATGAAAGTTATATTATTGACAGAAAAAGGGGCTTCCCTTGGATATATATTAAATGAGACTAGTGAGATGAAGAAAAATAGCCGAGGTGTAAAAGGAATCGAATTAGATGCCAAAGATAGTGTAGTGTACTCCTGTGTTGTTTCACCTGATGCCAAGGAATTTATGTTTGAGGATAAAAAATACAATCCTATGAAGGTTCGCATGAAAAAACGTAATTCTAAAGGAACAAAATCTCAGATTCAAATCTAACGAATATGTATATTATGCCGTTTACAGAAAGCTGTAAACGGCATTTCTTATAAATACAACTCTTTATACACTTCTTCCAAATTCACATGACTTCCTCTTTCCACAATTCGTGCCACCTTGCCATTTTTTATAAATATGTTTTTCGTACTGATACTAGATATAAAATCTAGTATGTGACTTGAAACAATCACGATACAACCTCGCCTTTTCGCCTCTTCAATATACTCTTTCAACGTGATAATACCTTTCGTATCAACTGCATTGGTTGGTTCATCTAGAATAATCAGTTTCGGAAAATGCATCAATGCTATCATAATTCCTATCTTTTTACGCATTCCAACCGAGTAGTTTCTAAGTTTCATATGCCTATTTTCCCACAAATCAAAATCAGAAAACATTTGCTTAAGCTCTTCTTCACATGCACCTTCTTTACGCTGGTATTTTAACACATTAATGGTTTCGATCAGTTCATATCCTGTCATATTCGGTGAAAAATTCAGTCTCTGAGGAAGATAACCAATCTCTTTTTTGGTATTGGCGTCTAACGTATTTTTTCCATCTAATAAAACATAGCCATTCTCCAGTTTTAAAAGTCCTGCGATTCCTTTTAAAGACGTGGTTTTTCCTGAGCCATTTGGACCAATAAATGAAACAACTTCCCCTTCACTGCATTCCATACACAAATTATAGATCCCCTTATTATTTCCGTAGTTCTTTGTAATTTTCTCTACTCGAATCATACTTTCTCACTTCTCTCCCATTATCAATCTTATTCTATTCTTCTGGCTTTGCACCAATATAGAATTGGAACTAAAATACTAAAGGGGGTTAATGAAAAAAATATCCCCCCAAAACACGCAAAGGCCTCATATAACTGTGAATCTGCATTAAGTTCATGTATCATCATAAAATAGAAATTAAAACTTGCAAAAAAAACTGTTTTGTAAGCCATACAAAGGATCAAAAAGCACACTTGCACTACTGTTAAATTACCTTTTAGTAAGCCAATAATCATCCCTAATACAACCACATCATGTAAATTAAAAAAAGCACATATACAATGATGAAAAAAAATTTTATTTATTGTACAGCCTATTGACTGATATAACTCCCAATTATATTTATCCTCTCGAATACGGTAAAAAATGAGACTCCCAACCATAGAAATAATGATGCTTCCCGCATAGTAACACAATTTGCTATCTTTACAGTTAAAGATAATTAGAAACCAGAACCCACCAATAAGCATTTTACAAAGGAGACATCCGAAATTACGATTGAATAGAATATAATTTAATTTAATGATTTGCAATATTTTATGTCCACGAAACCTTAGTATCACATCTTGTAATGTTTTACTCGATGTATACACACTTCTAACACTTTCATCTTCTTCCCATAATGAATGGGTATAAATGAAATAATAATACCATAATACACTTCCGAGAATAAAAATCCATATGATCGTTATCCCTAGAATATTATTTGCTAACTCAGCTAGTTTCATATACCATAATTGAACTCCCCTAAAAGCTTTTTGAGCACGCAAAATAACCTGCAACTGCCTCTGAAATAAAACACTAAGAAGCACCGCAAGCACTACAACATAAGCTAATATTAATTTTATCCAATAAAACACTTTTCCTAACTTCATACGATAATAATGCCAGGTTCTTAAATAATATATAAATACAAATATGTACCAGTAAATACAAAACTCCAAGATAAGCAAAGTCAAAATCTGTGCACTTACTAAAAAAATATTAAGAATCCCAAAGATACACATAACAAGCATATAAAGATATCTTGTTTGGTATACTGCTATAAAAAATATAGACAAGTTTGACATTCCTAACATTTTAACTGTGTCTATCTCGTTAAGCTGGAATAACCTAAACTGCTGGTTTGTCAAATATGAAATCATGCATACAAGCAGAAGCCAAATGACCATGCAAAATGACTGTGCTTCATAAAAACGGTTACCAATTAGCCAGCGTCCTATATAATCCAATAAACACAGGATAGGTATCCACCCCCACATTAATACCTTGTCCCATGTTGTGATTTTTAAATAATACTTTGCTTGATTCAGATCCTGTTTTACGCTCAACACTTGATCCTCCTCACTTAACTCTCAAAACATCTGTCATTCTGACATCAGATTTATTAAGAGTCGGCCAAAGGATAATCCTTTGGCCTAACATAATATTTTATCTTACTGTTTTTCCATTTAAAAGCTGTCCATAAACAAATGCTGCAAATCCAACGATAATGTAAGTACTCACTACATAGCCCTCCTTGTTTTGACAATCAATACTGTTTACTAGCATGTATTTCCTTTCGCAATTATTATTTTACTCCATCTTTATAAGCCATACAATAGGTCTTTCGTCTTGCCTCTATTTAATAATAAATTATACGAAACCCATTAGAGCCTCTAATAAGTTTTGGCTGTATCTTGAACCCAGAATTCTTCTATCTGTTTTGGAGTCAGGTTCATAGCAAACTCTGATTTAAGCTTCAGAAACCACTCAATTTCACATAAAATCTGATATAACAAAGCTCTATTCTCAAATTCCAGCCTGTTACTTGGAAGTTCATCTAACTCAAAATATTCTTTTAGCCGTTCTAATTCTTCCAATAATATTTCACCATTGTTGTTTTCCCTAAGAGATGTTGAAACTCGATTAAGAAAACCAGCTAGGGCTGCCGCCTGAGTAAGCTCATACCCATCCACTTTCTGAACGAGACTATACATTCTTTCTAGAACAGAAAGCTGCGTAAGCCTTAATTCCATATAACTTATAAAATACCGAGAATCCGATAAAAACGTATTATTGGAATTTTCATAGGCCATTTGTACCGCTTTCTGGATGTATAGGTGTAATTCTTCCATTTCAATTATCTGTTCTCGTTTCTTAGGCTCTACAAGCTGAATGGATAAATCCATTAAGATTTCTTTCATTTTCGCTTCTATATAGCACTGGCTCCTCTTTATTTCCTTCACATTTCGAGGAATATAGAGATTGGCGGCTGCTCCAACTGATATACCGATAATCAGTAAAAGGAATTCATTCCACACGTCTGCTGCATACATGTGCTTCCAGGTAAGAAAGTGTGTAACCAGTACAGCACAAAGTGAAATGCCGTCTTGCAGATTCCATAACTCACATATTATCACGAACAAGAACAAAAACATTCCAAAACTAGCAGCTGAATAGCCTAATAAAGAAAAAATAACCCATGCAAGACACATTGCAATTACAAATGCTACGATTCTTCTTCCCGCTACACGAAACGTATCTTTTTTCGTATTCTGAACAGACAGTAACGTAATAATTCCCGCTGCTGTCCCAAAAGATAATGAAAGCATATTGGCTAATATAATCGATATGGCGGAACCTACTGCTATTTTCAAAGTTTTAAAGTAATTCGCCCTGATTCGTTCTCTCATAAATACTTCCGATACCTCTTCCTATCTTATTTGTCAGGATTAGTATGCACATACTTTCATTAATTTACAACAATCTTAATTTCTTACCAATTCGAATTAACAGGCCACCCTTTGGAAGCGCTCTCATCTCTTCTTCATTGATTACGCCTATCTTTATAACGGCTACAAAGTATGCTAAAACAGCAAATCCAATGGTAATTGTTAAACAGATTCTGTTTTTCATACTAAATTCACTTATTGGAATGATGAAATATAATAAATGGTACACGCCCCAAGCAACTGCTCCCATAATGAAAGATGCTATGATAGGTTTTACAAATGTATTTTTTAAGTCTAAACCATATCCCAAATGCTTTCGTATGGAAATCTGATTTAATACACACATAACAAATGAATATACATTCATTGCAATGGCAAGACTATACAAATCAAATCCTGTAAGCAATAACGCTACTAATGCTACTGTCTGAACCACAAGAGCAATTGCTGCATTAATCATTGGTACATTTACTTTTCCGATTCCCTGCAAAACTCCATTGGTCAAAGTGGACAATGCATAAAAGATAACACTTACACTTAAAACTCTCAGTAAGTCAGATGCTAAAACAAGCGATTGCTTCTGCGGAAAAAGGTATCCTACTATTTCCTTAGGCAAAATGAACATTGCCACTGCACAAGGAATTGAAATGAGCATTGTGGTTCGAATACCACTCTGAATCTTATTCCTTGTCTCGGCTTCATCTCCAGTGGCATAGCTTCCTGAAATCATCGGAATCATGGCAGCTGCCATGGCAGACGCCAGTGCAATTGGAATATTCATAATGACCGTTGTCTTACCGCCGAATACACCATAATTAGATGCAATTACATCACTTGCCGTATGATATCTGTTTTCCAGAATAATACGATACAACCTCTGGTTCACAACTGTACTGGAATTGTAAATAAAAGTACTTAACACAACAGGCGTTACCATTAGGAATATAATACAGAAGATATGCTGGTAAGAATCCACTTCTTTTCTACGGTCTCTTTTGATTCTATTCCGAATAAATCTTTTATTTAGTAAATACATAAGGTACATAAATATTAAGGCTATCAATACACCAGCCCCTGTACCCAATGCACTTCCTGCTGCACCATATACAGCTTGTGTAGTTTTATCTCTATCTGCTACTGCCTGCATAAACAGATATGCAGCACCAATACTAACAACAGCATTTAAAATCTGCTCTATAATCTGTGAAAAGGATGTCTGCACCATGGTTCCATGAGCCTGGAAGTACCCTCTTAATACACCCAGCAAGCCTGAGAAAAAAATGGTTGGTGCAAATATTCTAAGAACAACGATTGAGCTCTTAGGAACAAGCCATCCTGCACAAAAATATGTGAATAAACTTGCAACTCCCCCTACGGCAATTACATATATTAAAGCACATTGAAAAATACGATGTGCATTTTTATATTGTTTTAACGCCAAACGTTCTGCAATTACTTTAGAAACCGCTGACGGTATACTATATGAAGATATTAATAAAATAATTGCATACATATTGTACGCATCCGAATAGTAGCCGTTTCCCTCATCCCCAATGACACTGGTTAACGGACTTCGATACAACAGACCGATGATTCTGCAAATAATCCCCGTTACTGCAAGAATACTGGCCTGAACGATAAATCCCTTGTTGTCTTTCTTTCCCATTCTATTTACCATCTTTCATTCCAATTTTGCTAAACACTCTTCTACCATTATACGAAAAATAAGAAAAAAAGCAAATAGGAATACTATTTTATCAATAATTGTTTGTTAACTCATCCCAATATGATCTAAAACTACTTTTCCACTTGCATTTCGATTAAATTGGAAAGAAACTTTCTTAATATGTTCTAAATCCAGCTGAGGGTTCACAGCTTGCAGATCGGAAAGCTTAATCTGAACTGTCTGGAATGTTCTCTTGTAGCATACCAGATTTTTCAATACCATAAGTTTTGAATACACTATTTTCACCGGTGGATAAATGGTTTGATAATTACTCACCTGTACTGCAGCGGTATTTCCCAATTGATCCGTCAGCTGCAAAGAGAAATCTAAGCTTCTTGACTTTCCCGTTGCCGAATCCCCATCATTCACATTCATTACGTCGAATGATAATGTGTTCTCTCTTACATCTTTTTGCTCAAAACTAAATTCATAGCTACCTTCTCTGGTGTTTTTCCATTCTAAGCATACTGCATGGTTATTGGAATCATAGTCGGAATACTCACTGTCTTTGGTTTCCTTCCAGACTGAAAAACGATTCGCTTCTATGGACGTTCCCGGTTTCGTTGCTGTATTTAAGTCGGCATCTTCCTCATATCCTGCAAGAATATCCAATTGTGAAGTTTGATAGCCTTGAATATAGACAGTATCTGGCAAGCTTTTCCCATACTTATCAATATGATATAAAAAGTCCTGATTCAAAGTATCCCCCTTTAGGGTTGTATCAAGACATACTTTCATGTATTGTTTTAGGATTGTTCGCTGTTCATCAGCATCCATAATAGGTTTTAAATTCACTATATGATTACCAGGAACTGACACATCAAATCTGCCCCATTTTGTGTTAAACTGACTATGGTTGGCACTGGTTACATATAAATATGCCTTCATTTTTTTCTTATTGCCAGAAAAACGGACATGATTATATTGATTTATCCCCATCATGTTAGAAACATCCATATCATTTCCACCATGAACTAGAAAATAATTCACATCATCAAGAGTCACTGTCCTTTCTGATGGATTATATTGATTTGAAGTTGGCGCGATGGCAATTATTGTCTTGATCGGAAAATGATACTGAAGCAAAATATTCCCATTATCCAGATACCGATGCATATCATTAAACTCATACGCAATGGCAGCAGCTTCACCTCCCCTAGAGTGACCTGCTATGGCAATTTGATTTTTATTAATTTTCTGATACAGGAGGGATTCCTTATTCTGGTTCCAACTAAGAACTTCTTTCATATTTTCCAGAAGCAGAATGGCTCTTGCATCATTTTCATCGGAAAAACCGGTTCCCATAAGATAATTACACCAGTTTTCATTAACAGATACTACAATATAACCTGATTGAGCTAAATACTTACCCAAATACTCATACCCTAAATAGGACGGTTTCGCTCCATCTGCATTGCCATGAATAACAAACAGGATTGGATACGTTCCATCTTCTTTCGGGTACCACACCTTTCCTTCTAATGGGATTTTATCAATTCCGTAACCCCAATATCGATCTCTTAGCCATTTCTTTATACCCGAATAGGAATCGAAGAACGGCGTCATATCAACGGTTTTCGTCCTAAAATTCCTTTTCTTATCCATTCCATAATCAAAAGAATCTACATTATGTACTTTTTCATAAGAAACAACCTTTTCACCTGTACGTAATGTTCTATTTAATTCTCGAAACTCTTTTACGTAAGCTGCTTCGTATCCTTCCTTTACGCAAAACTGTATGATACCTACGTTTGCTATGGTAGTAAGAATAAGAGGCACCAATACAAAGAGATTATACTTTCTATTTTTACATAATGCATACAAACATCTAGCAAAAATACATTCCATCAAAGCAATTAAAATTGCTGTCCGAAATGATAATTTATCTGGCGTAATACCACTTTCTAAAACAATGAAAATCAGGAACACAAGTGTTGCAAAGCAGAAAAGATTCCAAATGCTATAGTACTGTAAAAAAAAGTGTAGGATTTTACATACCAGCCAGCATAAACATAACAGCATAAACGCAATCAGGAAAACTACTGCATAGGCTAGAAATCCTTGTATGTTTTCCATATTCGCTACTATTACGTAGGAAAAAAACAGACTTGCAAATAGCAATGTAAAATAAGAAATGCCTTCTTTTGTTTTGCCATATTGCTGTTTTAAATAAAGTATTATATTATTCAATAATGTTCTTACTTTTTTCATAACTACCTCCTAGCATCTATAGCATATATGATTTTAGGAATGCATGCAATATGGCATAACCAAAAGCCTTTCGTTAATTTAATATAACTCCTCCTAACCTTTTATTCATTTGATGGTTTCCATAAAGTAACAATATAACCATGTTCGAGTTCAAATCTCTGTGTCTTTACATCATATTCATAATATGCGCATATATCCCCTAAAAAGCTATTATCTTTGCATCCCGGAAGCGTAAAGCAAGTATACGCCTTTAATTTATGAACAGATACGTCGTACTCTACGGTTAAATTCTCTCCGCTATCGATTACGTTTATTGCATTTCCGAGGCAATTTCCATTCACTTGACCAAAATAAATGTGATGATTTGAATCAATAACTTTACAGGTTATCTTATCTCCATCCTGCCTGACCTGCTCCACTTCAATATTTTTAAGCAGCTTATATTTTTTGTCCTGCGCAAATAGCTGTTTCATATTACGTAGTTCAANNTTACGCAATTTCCAACATTACTGTCTGCCCCACTGATTGGTTCTTCATAAATTAGTTCAGGAAAATTATCCCCTGTTAAATCGGATAAATAAAGATTAGCCTTCGTATTAATAAATCCACCTATTTTGAAGCTTACAGACTTACCAAGATAGGTTACACTAGCCATAGTCTGTTCTTTGTTCACTCGTACTTCAATTCCTTCTTCTGGTGCGAATAATCTATAATATGGAACTCCATCGCTCCATACTTCAGATAACTTAAACTGGTTAAAGAAATGATTTTGATTATAAGATTTAAAATATGTATATTCCTTAAGATGTGTGCATCGTTCCTGCATATAGGAACTCATTTTTCCTTGTATCTGTACTGAAACTGTACACATACATGACATAACTAAGATCCAATATAAAATTTTTGTTTTTTTCATACCTGCACCCCCAGTCTAGAAAAAGTTTCTCCCGCTATTTTGGGACGAGTACCTATTTCTATACCTATTACACAGGCACACTATTTATTCATGATTTTCTTTTAGCTGATGCTCTGCAACAACTTCACCTTCATGAAACAGGTGTAATGCTGTCCATGCTGTTCCCCCTAATATGATCCCCAGTCCAACAGCAATAAGAAGACCAGTTAATATTACTTTAATACTCTTTTTTCCTCCTTCAATTGGCAAACTATCCCCTCCTTCATAACATACTTACAAGTAAATTTTATATATTATAACATACAGAGGGTAGTCTGCATTTCTTTGTTATTTTTACATATGTTAATGTAAAAAAAAACACTTCTATCTTGACAATCTCCTATTTTTTACAAGCATAGTAAGATGGGCTTTGTGGAGAATGCCTCCTCGAACATACATGCTTCTGATAAAATTCTTAAATTATCTTCTGAATGCTCTACTTCTTTTGAATATATTCTAGACATATCAATTCTCTGCTCTAGATTAAAGTGTCCACACCTGTTAAAACAAGCAGCATCCATATCTCGAATTACGAGAAAACTTATCAAAGCAAATTTCATTTTTTCAAGGAAATCACAATCGTACACTGCTTTCATTCCATAACGAAACACAAAATAAACCAACAGATGTTCGTATTCAATTTCTTTTCTCTCATAATTTACTTCTAGTGCTTTTGCCAAATCTTCATACATTTTGGTATCTGTAAAGAGTGCATTCATCTTTTTCACTGTATTATCCCACTCTTCGTCTAATAATTCCAGCGTCTCATAAACTTCCATTCTTTGTTTATATAACTGAAAACGCACAGATGTATCATAACATTTTTGCATACATTCTATCTTCTCTAGTGGATATAAACGAATTACTTCCTCGATTCCTTCAAATTCACCTTGATTCATTTTTGCCTGAACAGCTTCTGCAAACTGTAGACAGAATTTTGCTCTAGCCTCTATCTCATAGTTACGGGACTGTAAAATCATAATGGCATGATTTCTAGCTTTCTCTAAAAATGGACACTGTGGATCATCCATTTCCTCACCATCTGATTCATATTCCTCGTATT
>DBKX01000306.1 GCA_002297865.1 Lachnoclostridium sp. UBA739 | reverse complement strand
TTGTCTAACATTTCCCCTATGTTACGAGGGACCACCCAGAAACTTGCATCCTTTTTATCTATCCATGGAATCATATCATTCTGATTTCTGCAGAAACGTGTAAGTGCTATAGTTGCACGCTCTATCTGCCCTTCAAAGGCTTGAATCTGTGTCGGTGTCAGGGTATCCATATACAATTCCTGCTCAATCTGGAATTCCATTAATAACTGATCAAGACTGCCCCGATATGCTGCTGCCGCTTCTAACAGCTCTTTTGTCACGTTAACTGCTAGTCGTTTCGAACTTTCGGATGCTACTAAGGAACTTTTTAATTGTCTAAAAAATGCCATGGACGCTCGTTGTGCCTGTACTGTACTGCGTACTAATGATGGTCTTGCATCTTGAATTTCTTCCAAGGTACGAATCATTTCATCCATTTCTTCTTTGTTAATCTTATGTCCTGCTTCTAGGGAAGCTGGAAGAAGTATTTTGTGTCCTTCGTCAAAGATAACCGCAGAATAGTTTGGAAGAATAGGGAGTTTCCCATCGGCGATTCTTTCCTCTCTCGTCCATAAGTCGCGGAAAAATGTTGCGTGGTCTACAATAATTAAATCTACCGCTTCACGATAATGCTTTCGCGCCGCCATTAACTTACAGTATCCACGATTTAGACAAGTATCGCAGGAAACAAACTCGTTCCAGGATATTTTCTTCCAGACACGGTCAGAAATATTCGGAATCTCCGAACGTTCTCCCAGTTTAGTCTGTAAAAGCCATTGGTTCACTTCCTCTGTCTGATCACCGAAATCATCCGTATTTTCTTCTACTCGCACATCGCAGATGTATTGCTTAGCATCTTTTGCCATCCGCGCATCCACTTCTAAATCCAACAATTTCGATAATGTTTCAATATCCCCCGTACTGCTGGCAAGCTGTTCCTGCAATGCCGACGTTGCACAAGCAATTATCACAGGTTTACCAGTCATTCTTGCATATGGAATTGCAGAAAGCAAATAGGCAAAGGTTTTTCCAGTTCCCAATCCTGCTTCTGCTAAATGTACTTTTTTATCACAAAAGGCATCTGCTATCTGAAATGCCGTAAATATCTGTTCATCTCTTTCTTCATAACCCTTTTCAGGCAGAATATCATATAAAACATCTCCAACCCATTCAGAAAGTTTTCCTTTGAAATCCTGAGTTGTTGCGTATTCAAAAGGCTGCTTAATTCTTGCGCACATTGATTTTTGCTCCTCTTACTATTGATTTTGTCACATAACGTTTATTATATCCCAATGAAGGCTTTTGGACTAGGTAGAACATTTATTTCCATTGATTAGTTTAAAAGAGTTCGGAGAGAACTATCTTGTATAGCAAAAAAAGAAAAGGTCATTGCACCTATATAAGCTCAATAACCTCTTCTATCGTTTGCCAACCTAGCTTTCTTTTAACACAAGCCGACCTTTCTCATCTTCCGTAATAGTATAATAGAACGTCCATCCGTATTTCGCCGGAACAGCTTTATTTTTGCATATCATAGTTTCTTTTCCTTCTTTATCCACTATTGCTAAATCAAAACTGAACTCAGAAAGATTAATTAAGGAAGTATTCTTATTAAAATCTTGTTTGATAAAATCAAATTGTTCTTTGCTACCCTTTTTGATGATAGAGCCATCTGCATGTTGTACACCTCTTTCGCCTATCTGCTTTCCACCAACATAGTAACTCATTCTAATTCCATACACTTTGGCATCACTTTGATTGTATAGATTTATATAGAAAGTATCATTTTGAAATACGTCTTTTGTCCCTGACCATTTAATGTTAAGGCTTTTAAGAAGTTCTTGTAATTCCTTAGGCGATGCTGCACTCCTTTTAATGTCCTTGCCAGCAAATGCTGATGCTTCCTCTTTGGTCACAGTAAACACCTGTTTTCCTTCTTCATTTTCATATTCCCATGTAACAGAATCAAGATTATCGATCAAAGCAATCATAACATAAGAATCTGCTGTCATAATCTGTTTCGCTGAGCTTTCATCCTCTTTTACAATTGCTTCTTCTAAACACAATTTCCAACCAAATGGTTCTTTCGTAGTTTGTAATTCATTTTTAAAAGGACCAAACTGATCTGCAATTGCTAAATCCCCTGCAATTTTACTATTCGCTGACATGTCACCGATATATGGATTTTTATGGGCGTATAATTGCGATGCGGTACGACCTATTTGTGCGCCATCCTCCCAGATAATATACTGTCCAAGACGTACCTCTTTCACATCTCCTTTTACCTCATAAGATTTACTGAAATCTGTTTTGTTGATAAACGATCTCGGTGCGGAATATATCTTCACACGAACAACACCTTCTTGTTCCTCAAAACGAATACGTGCAACACCTCGAGAAGTATCTATCATACTTCCATTAATCTTAACGGTATCCTTAGAAACACTTGCACTGCAAGAGACAGCATCCCATCTAGTTCTATTTCCTATCATGTGTATTCTTGCTAACACTAAAATCATAGCAAACAATGAAATAGTAAGTCCGAGCAGAAGAGCCGTCCTCGTTGAGTTACGACGCACCTTTTTTAAGTAATCCACCTCTGAATTGGAAGTTTCCGGTGTTGGGTCTGGTTCTTTCATTAGAAGAACAGCCTCTTTGCATTCAGAGCACCCTGCAATATGCGTCTTTATGGCTTGATTGGTTGCTTCGCTAGTAAGATTATCTACATACAAAGGTAATAAATCTCTAACAATTTCACAACTTAATTTATCTTCCATCCATTGTCATCTCCTTTTTCAACTTCTCTTTTCCTCGATAGAAGGTTACCCTTGCCCAGTTTTCGCTTTTGGATAAGATATCTCCTATTTCCCTGAATGATAAATCACCAAACAGTCGAAGGTACAGAACTTCCCTTGTAGTTTCATCTAAGGCATGCATTTTCTTAAGCAATTCTATATGATTCATTCTCGCCATTACACTGGACTCGGGTGAAGCAGTTGTTGTGGACAGTTCATCCAGTTCACTTGTAATAGGATGTTTGCGACGATAGGTTTGTAATGTATTCTTCGCAATGGCACAGAGCCAGGTAGAAATCTTACAACTCTTGTCAAATCGATCTATGGTTCGAATTGCCTGATAAAATGTCTCTTGGGTCAATTCCTCTGAAAGTTCTGCATCATGAGTCAGTGTAAGGAGGTAGCGGTATACCGTCTGTGAATGTGCTTTATAGATATCTTCAATTGTCATCGGTTACCTCCTTTCCTCGATTCTGATTATTAATGCAGGAAATGATGGATTCGTTACAGATTTCCTAAAAATTTTATTAAAAAGTTAAAACTGACTTATCAGAATTTAAAACCTCCTCTAATTTTACTTTATGCCTCCAATTCAGAAGAGACTTGTTCCCATTCTTCCATATCGGCTAATACTTCCATTTCCAAGGTATCAATTTGTTCCTGGATTTCACCAAGTTTCACATAATCAGACTGATTTTCAGGTTTCTGTAATTCCTGTTTCCAGTGTTCTAATTGTGCTTCCTTCTCTTCCAGCCTTTCTTCTATCTTTTTCAGTTTACGCTCCAGTTTTGACTTTTCCTTACCTGGATTATAATACTTCTTTGCCTTCTTTACTCCTTCTGTCTGCACGCTTTTTTTTGCGAAAGTTCTCTGCCTTTCTCTTTCTTCTTCCTCCATTCGTTTCTTTTCCTGAGCTTCCAGATACTGTTCATAACCGAATTGATATTCTGTCGTAAGCCCTGCTTCAAAGAAAAGAAGTCGATTGGATACCTGCTTTATAAAATAACGGTCATGAGATACAAAAATAACTGTCCCTCCATACTCTTTAAGCATAGACTCTAACGTCTCTTTGCCCACAATATCCATATGGTTGGTAGGCTCATCTAGGATTAACACATTTGGTCTTCGCTTGAAAATTTTACATAATGCAAGACGCACCTTTTCGCCACCCGATAGCATATCTACGGTTTTAAATACATCATCTCCACTGAACAGAAAGGCTCCTAGCATGTTTCTCACTTCTGTCTGAATTAATTCTGGAAACTCATCCCAGAAATCATCCAACACCGTTTTTTTACTCTTGTACTGAGCCATCTGCTGATCAAAATACCCTATCTGTACATTGGTTCCATAGCGGAAACTGCCACCAAGCGCTGGAATCTGCTCTACAATGGTTTTAAGAAATGTAGACTTTCCTAACCCATTACCACCTAGAATACCGATTTTATCGCCCTTTTTAATATCAATGGTAACAGTGGAAAGCGGCTTATCGTAACCTATCTGCAAATCTTGAACAAGCAAAACATCATTTCCAGTCACAACCTCTGGCTGAAAATGCGCATGGAACGTCTTACTGTCATATTTATCTGGTTTCTCCACCTTATCCATATGCTCGATTGCTTTTAGTTTTGAGCGTGTCATAGCTACTTTTGTTGGTTTATTCTTGAATTTCTCTACGATCATCTCTAATCGTTTGATTTCCTTCTGCTGCAAAGTATAGTCTTTCATCTGTTTTTCGTAATTCTCCTTTTTTCGAACTACAAAATCAGTATAATTTCCTGGATAACGCTTTGCAGTATGATATTCGATTTCATACACAACATCTGCCACTTTATCAAGAAACATACGGTCATGGGATACTACAACAACAGCCTTTGGATAATTCTTGATGTAAGTTTCCAGCCACTCTATGGTCTCCACGTCCAAATGGTTCGTAGGCTCGTCCAACAACAAAATATCTGGTTTACTAAGCAATAGTTTTATAAATGCAATCTTTGTCTGCTGCCCTCCCGAAAATTCATTCAATGGTTTCTTTTTATCTTCTTCTGAAAAGCCGAATTTCTGTATGAGCATTTCGTATTCTTTTTCATAAAAATAACCGCCAATGGATTCAAAATGCTCCTGCATATTCGTGTATGTCTTTACATCCTTTTCAGAAANNATTCACTTCTAGTGCTTTCGCTCTTTGCTCTAATTCATCTCGCATTTTTTCTATTGGAGCAAAGACTTTACGAATTTCCTTTTCCATCGATAGGTTAGAGTCATCAAACGCTATCTGCCTAAGATAAGCAATCTCAGGATTCCCTGCCTTGGCAATAAAGATATCTTCATCACTATCTCGTTTATCTAAATCTATTTCGCCCGCAATCAGCTTTAATAAGGTTGTCTTACCGCAGCCATTTCTGCCGACTACTGCTATTTTTTCCGTATTCCGAATTTCAAAATTAATGTGTTCCAAAACCGTTTTGTCTGCAAAACGGACTGCTCCATTGGCAATTTGGTATAACATACATCTTCCTCCTAATCTATTAGTGAATATTTCTTAAAATGCCATTTTGCACCAGTACAGAAATATGCTGTAATTACATCAAAAGAGCAATCATTTCCTGCAAACATCCTGTCCATCGAATATTTTTAGGGTAACGTAGTGAATTGACTGGATTAAATCCATATGTATTAGAATCTCCATAACATAATATTGATTTCATTTTTCCTCTGCTCCTTCACATATTGCCACAACTTCTTGTATTTGCTTATATTTCTACTCCCTCACCATGTAAAAATTCAGCCAAATATAATGATACCATATTTTTTCTTATTCTTTCCACTATAAAGAATTTCAAACTGCCTTATTGTATATGGATTTATTACATCAATGGTGCGAAAGCCCTCATTACTGCCAAACAGATACGTGCCACAAAACTTTTCTTCTTCATTGTATCCATTGTAACTTCACTGCATTCGTTAAGGGTTGCCAGAAAATCTTTCTTAACCTGAGCCACAGCTTTTGACTGATACATCCAGACCGCATTTTCATAATGAAGATGCAGACTTCTATAATCTAAATTAATGGTTCCTACAATTCCATACACATCGTCTGACACAAAGGTTTTCGCATGAATAAAGCCTGGTGTATATTCATAAATTCGAACTCCTGCTTTTAGAAGCGATTCATAATAAGAGCGGGTCATTGCATATACCATTTTTTTATCCGCAACTCCTGGTGTAATAATTCGTATATCAACACCTGAACGAGCTGCCATGCGCATTGCCGTCAACATCTCATTATCTATTATTAAATACGGAGTGGTAATGTACACATACTCATTGGCACGATTAATGATATTCATGTACACATTTTCTCCGACTGGTTCTTCATGAAATGGTGTATCTGTGTAGGGTTGAACATAGCCATCATCTTGAATTGCACTAACGTACTCTTTACTTGGTGCAAACTGTTGGAAATCATCCTGCTCTTTTCGAATATAATCCCACATTGACAAGAACATAATGGTGAGACTCCAAACTGCCTGCCCCTTCAGAATCATGCCTGTGTCCTTCCAATGCCCAAACTTTTGTGTTTCATTAATATATTCATCTGCCAGATTAATTCCACCTGTCAAGCCAATATTGCCGTCCACTACACATATTTTTCTATGATCCCTTGCATTAAAACGAGAATTTAAGATACTGTTAAAACGCTCAAAAACACATGTTTTGATTCCGCATTTTTCTAAAGTTCTATCATACCTTCTTGGAAGTGTAAACATACATCCAAAATCATCATACATAACTCTTACGTCAACGCCCTCTTGTACTTTTCGTTTTAAAATATCCAGAATCTCATTCCACATCTTTCCTTCCTCAACAATAAAATACTCCAAAAAAATAAATTTTTCAGCTGATTCCAGCTGTTCTTTCATCACTTCAAAATACTTTTCCCCATTAGGTAAATACTCCGTACTCGTGTGCTGATAAGGTAATGCGCCTGAAGTTTCTGCTAAATACGTGGAATGGATACTAGCTTGCACGCTTTGCTTAGCCAGCTTTGGATATGCATTATCCTGTACTTTCATCGCTTGCTCACAATGATTTTGAATATCTTCCAAACGCTTTCTTTCTGCTTGGGACAAATGAATTTTTCCAAACATAAGATACATAAGTCCCCCAAAGATTGGCACTAGCATAATTGGAATCAGCCATGCAATTTTATAAGCAGGATTCATATTGCTGCTTATTACATGAAGCCCAGTCAGAATCGATAAAAGTATACAAGCCGCATAAAAGTATACAAACTTTTCACTAAAGAAACGCAAGACGATACCCAACGCAGTGCATTGAACGATTACGAATAACAATGTGTATAACAAACGGCTAAAAATAATTCGAAAGAACTTTTTCATCTTAAACCCTCGCTTTCTTATTTGCATGGTGTTATAACAAATAAGTATATTTTAACAACTATTTTATGTCAATCCACAACCCCAAAATCAAGGGTTTGTCTATTCTTTGCTTCTTGGCCAAAAATATTTAGAACAAAGTGTCTTCGACATTCTCAACTCTCCTGCCCCTCAATCTTAAGGGAGAAGGCACCTGGAAGTAATAAATTCCAAGTGCCTTCAGACTGTGGGCAAATTAAAAAATAATACAGCTATGTATATTGACGAATAAACATACATAGCTATATTATTTAGTTTTCACACTCTAACTATCAAGTTTTCTATCTATCGTCTCGATCATCATCACGAAAAACTGGAAGTTGTCTGTTTATTATAACTGCATCACCCTATCTTATTTGTGCAAAATCAATATTATCAATATTCCTGCCATACTGGCAATAATCTCTGTAACGGGGAATGTCCACCACACTGCATTTAAACTTATAAAATGAAATAACCATGCCAATGGAACAAGAAGAACTATTTGACGTAACACAATGATAAAAAGACTTATCTTTATATGTGCTATCCCTTGTAAGTAGGAAGTTATAACTATCGTAAGTCCTGCAAAAATAAAACTGATAGAAATTACAGGAAATGCATATTTTCCAATCTCCATTATTGCAGATTCTGTCGAGAATATCTGTACAAGTTTTTTGGGGAATAGAAAAAATACTCCTGTTGCCACTGTCATAATACTGACTGAAAACATCATAGACCATTTTAAAATTTCCCTGTTTCTGTGACTATCGCCTGCTCCATAATGATAACTGAATAACGGCAATAATACCTGTTGAAATCCAAGCAGCGGAATAAAAAAGAATGACTGTATTTTGTAATATATTCCTAATACAGTCACGGCATCCTCTGTAAAAATCTTCAGAATCATATTCAAACCGACAATATAAATCGTATATAGAGATTGCGTAACAATCGAACCAATTCCATTTATATAAATCTGTTTGCTGGCATCCAACTTAAACTGTCCTCTTAAAGAATATTTTTTCATTATAGCAAATAGAGTAATCATCATTGCCACCCATTGTCCAATCACTGTAGCGATTGCTGCTCCCATGATACCAAAGGCAGGAATTCGTCCTATTCCAAAAATCAGAATTACATCTAATATAATATTGACAATAGAACCTGTAACCTGCGCAATCATTGGAATAACCATGTTCCTTCTTGCCTGAAGAATTTTTGTACAGATAGATTCTGTAAATAATCCTAAAGAACCACTAAAAATGATTCTGCCGTATATGATTCCCTGTGCTTTTACCACAGCATTTCCTGTTGAAAGGGAAAAATAAACATTTACCAGCATATTTCCAACAAAAGCAAATATTAAAAAATGGAAAATATTTAAGAACAGTCCACTTTTTATGATATCGTGTTGTGCCTCTGTTTCTCCTTTTCCATCCAGCCTTGAAATCAAAATATTGACACCGGCACCTGTTCCCGTTGCCAGTGCAGTAATAAGAAGTTGAACAGGATATACGATAGACAATGCAGTAAGTCCTTCTGTCGAATATCTTGCAACAAAAAAGCTATCTGCAATATTATATATAGATTGAATGAGAAGTGCCAACATGACCGGCGGTGACATTTTAAAAAGCAATTTGGGGACTGATACGTTTTTCACATCCATAAATCAGTACCACCGGCTAA
>DBKX01000350.1:6577-6897 GCA_002297865.1 Lachnoclostridium sp. UBA739 | reverse complement strand
GTTTTTCATCCATTGCAAGGAAGTTCGTATTGCGTACCAGACGCAAAATACTTCGCTGTTCAATCTGGCTTCCCTTTGGCTGTCCTGTTGTTCCAGAAGTATAGATCAGGTAAGCGAGGTTCCTTGCTCCACTAGCTATAGCTGGATTTACTGGTTCTTTGCAATCGGTATCCTGACTAGTGAAAATAGCGTCTTGCAGGCAAATCTGTGTAATCTCCGTATCCAGCTTCTTATCTACATAAAGTAACGCCTTTGGTTTACAGTCATTCAGGATATAATCGATTCTGCTCTTTGGATAATTGGCATCCAATGGCACATAC
>DBKX01000350.1:4679-6560 GCA_002297865.1 Lachnoclostridium sp. UBA739 | reverse complement strand
ACCCGCCTTTAAAATTCCACAGATTCCTACAATCATCTCAATACTCTTCTTGGCTACAATCGCTACAAAATCATCTGCTTTCGTTCCTGACTTTTGCAACTGTCTGGCAACCTGATTAGCACGTACATTTAACTGCGCATAGGTAAGTTTTTCATCCTGATAGCATACCGCTAATTTATCCGGATGCTCTGCTGCCTGTTGCTGAAATATTTCCATCACACTCTTATCACGCTCATACTCTGTATCCGTGTCATTGAATACATGCAGTATCTCGTTCTTCTCTTCCGAAGCGATGAGTTCCATAGACTTAACTGGGCAATCCATATTCTCTGCCATCTGAATAAGAACCACTTCAAAATGCTGAAGAATTCGTTTAATCTCATCTTCACAATACTGATTTGGATTATAAAGCAGGTTTACATTTAACTGGTTATTCAGTGTATTGATGCTGACAGTCAGATCATAGTTTGTCTGTTCTCTAACAAATGACTGTTCCAGTTCAATGCTCTTCTTAGCTGCTTCAGTTTCATCCGCAACATAGTAATTTTCAAATGCGTAAAGTGTCTTAAACAGATTGCTGCCACACAAACTTCGCTGCTGTATATCTGCTAGAGAACAGTGGTCATAATGCCCACTGTCTATTCCCTGCATCATAACTCGCTCCAAAAGTGTCTTCACCGAATCATTTTGTTCACATCTCACACGAACTGGAATGGTATTTACGAACAATCCGACTACATCATTAATTCCTTCGATTGGAATGTTTCGCCCAGATACTACCTTACCAAAGACCACATCATCTGTATTGTTGTAAGACTGTAGCAGAATGCCCCATGCAGTCTCCAGCACCGCATTCAGAGTTACATGGCTGGCGGCGGCTGCACCAGTCAGTTTCTGATATACATTGCTGTCCACACGATGGCTGTGACGTATCATCTCCTGTTCTGTATGAGGATGTTTATACATAGGCGCAATCTGTGCCACCTGGTCATAATCTTCTAAAAGTTTTTCCCAGTACGCCAGCCCCTTTTCCTTGTCGTACTGACTCATCCATTTAATATAATCTACATACTCCGCTCCTGCCTGCTTCTCCCTGCGTATCACATTCTTTAAAAATGCCAATGGCTTATGACCTTCTAATGCAGAATAAAAGCGAATAAAATCATTTTTCAGGATGGCGATACACCATCCGTCAATGATGATGTGATGGTAGGACCATAACATTTTGTAAGTTCCATCTGTATTTGAGATCAGCTTTACTCGAATTAGACAGTCTTTCGAAAGCTCAAACCCCCGCTTCAGATCCTCTCTAAGAATGTCAGCCATCTTCTCTTCAAATGCCTCTGAATGTGGAAGATCCAGCGTAATCCTTTCATATTCCATCGCTCTGTTTTTTAATACAACCTGCTGCGGACTGCTTAACTTCTGGTGCATAATCACGGTTCGAAGAACATTATGCCTTTCCATAAGCAGATTAAGTGCCTGCACCACATATTCATCTACTAATGCTTTATTTACATCATATACCTGCTGAATTACATAATCTGAAGAATCTCCTTCTACAATTTTATGAAATAACATTCCCTCCTGCAAAGGAGTCAAAGGGTATATTCCTTCAATCTGATTAATCTGACTTCTTTCTCCTTTACGCATTTAGTCATCCTCCTGTAACATACTGAATATCGTATCCAAATCATTCTGTTCCAGTTCAAACCCTTCTAGATTCACAGAACCAGCCTCGTTTTCCTCCCCCTCGGAGCAAATCTTAGCAAACATGACAACCTTACTCTGGTAAGTTTCCATAAAAAATGCTCGCAATGACTCGTCCATCCAGTTATCATCTATTGTAAATGAAAAATGAATCTGGTTCTTAACAACATA
>DBKX01000350.1:0-4656 GCA_002297865.1 Lachnoclostridium sp. UBA739 | reverse complement strand
ACATACCCATTTATGCTTAATCGGTATGGCAGCATATTTTCATCTGCTATATTCTTACCGATTCCAATAAACATATCATTCTCATTATCCATCTCTCCTAGATAATTAAAGGATATCTGCGGTTTGATTCTGCTAAGCTTCTCTTTTAACACACCATACCCAATTCCTCCATCAGGGATACCCTGAAGCATCTCCTTCACTCCCTGTATATCCTGTTCCATATCCTCACTGCTCTCGATTCTGACTGGATACAAGGAGGTAAACCATCCAACGGTATTCACAATGGAAAGCTCCTTCTGAATCATATCCCTTCCGTGCCCTTCCATGAATACCGTAACTGCCTCCATTCCATATACCTCATACATAGTCGCACCCAACGCTGCCAAAAACAGCTCTTGTGGTTTTGTGTCACTAGCTGCCTGTGCTTCGTACAAGATACATTCACTATCCTCTTCTGAGAAAATCATTTCTTCTGTCACAAGGTTAAGTTCCATTTCCAGTTCCTCCAGCTCAGACTCTACGCTTTGCTCTGCTATCTGCTGCCAGTAATCTATCTGTGCCAGTACCTCATCTGACTTACCGTAGCGTTCCAGCTCTTTTGCCCATTGGATAAAGGATGCCGTCTTCTCAGTTAGCCTGATGTCTCGCCCTTTCTTTAGTGCATCCAGTGCCTGATAAATATCATGCGTCAGGATTCGCCATGATACACCATCTACTGCAAAATGATGAATCGCCAAGAACAGATAGTTGCCGTACTCTGTATGGAATAATGCACTCTTCACAATTGGTCCATGCTCTAAGTCAATACTCTCCTGAAGTCGGCTGCAGATGTTCTCTATCTGTTCATTCTGTTCGATAACCTGCTCTAGCACATGTTCTTCCAAATCATACAGCGGACTTTCTGTGCTGCTAAGAATCTCAACTCTTCCCTCTCTGTACACTAGCCTAAGCATATCATAATGACATGTTAAAGCATGAAGGATGGAGTCTACCATCTGTCTGGACGCATCCTCTACTGGAAGCAAAGCTGACTGGTTGAAATGTTCTGGTTTCGCAAACTTCCATTCTGCAAACTCACGAAAAATTGGAGTTTCTGGCACAAGACCATTCACTTCCTCCTGACTGTATGCCTTTTCAATTCTACTCGCCACTTGTGCAATTGCAGCTGGTGTATAGTAACGCATTATATCCTTGCTTGTCACACTGTAACCTGTACTTCTTAACTTGGAAATGATTCGGATTGCCTTAATGGAATCCCCACCAAGTTCATAGAAACTGTCGTAAGCACCTATTGGTGACTGTCCAAGGACTTCTTCAAACATTTCACATACTAGCTTCTCTAAATCCGTCTTCGGTGCTACATAAACTTCCTGTTCGGTATGTCTCTCTAACTTGGAAAGTGCTCTTTTATCAACCTTTCCACTGCTTGTAACAGGAATTACATCCACTTGTACAAGATAAGCTGGTACCATGTATTCTGGAATGTACTGACGCAGTTCATTTCGGATCTCCTCTGGCTCTATAGATCCGTCCTTGTTTAATACAACATAAGCGGCAATGGATGCATTCTGTTCTTCATCGACTACGATAACAGCAGCATCTTTCACGTATTCCATCTTGCGAATAACCGCTTCAATCTCACCAAGTTCAATTCGAAATCCTCTAATCTTAACTTGCTCATCAATTCGTCCCATGTAAACTACATTTCCATCTGGAAGCCATCTTGCCAAATCACCGGTACGGTACAGTTTTCCTTCTCCAAAAGGATTCGGAATAAATTTCTCTTTGGTCAGTTCTGGAAGATTTACGTAACCGTCTGCTAATGCATCTCCTGCGATACAGAGTTCACCTGGAACGCCAATTCCACATAACATCAAGCCATTAAGAATGTAGAGCTTCGTATTCGCAACTGGCTTGCCAATCGGAATAATGTCTGGAAGCTCCTTGGCATTACCTTCCCATCCTGTTGCAAGAACGGTATTTTCTGTTGGCCCATATGCATTGATATAACGCCCTTTTTGAAGAGCCTTAGAAGCCACCTCATAGCTAGAAGCAGAACCACCTGTGGTCAGAATACGTAATCCTTCCACTGGCATCTGCAGATAATACTGTGGTGGAAGTAAGGTAAGGCTAATTTCGTATTTCTTTACAAAGTTACAGAAACGCTCTTCCTCCTGAATCACATCTTCTGGAACAATGACTAATGCTGCACCATGCAGTAATGCTAATGCCCATTCCCATACAGAAGCATCGAAGACATAGTTGGCAAACTGCAGTACCCTGTCTTTTGGGGTTACCTCGTAGGTATCCTTAAGGTAACATCGAAGTGCTGCCAATCCTTTGTGCGGAATCATTACACCTTTTGGTGTTCCTGTCGTTCCTGATGTATAGATACAGTAAGCAAGGTCTTCTGGTTCATTTACAGGTACTTCTTTAGTAGAATCCCCAGTCCAGCAAGACTCATCTGCCAGGTCAATTACGGTCATATCCATTTTATCTAAAAGCTCTGTTTCAAATTCTGTCCCATAAGTAAGGATAGCTTTTGGCTCGCAATCCTCCAATATGAACTGAATTCTCTTCTCAGGCCAGTCTGGTGCAACCGGTATATATGCTGCCCCTGCTCGTAATGTGGCAAAGATACCAAGGAACATCTCCACCCCTCTTCTTGCGTATACAACAACCTTGTCATTACGCCCAATGCCAAGTTCTTTTAGCTGATTTTTTAGAACTCTTGTCTTTTCTTCCATCTCAGCATAAGTCAATGTCTTACCTTCGTAGGAAAGTGCCACACAATCAGGATACTTCACAACTTGTTCTTCCCATATATGAACAACTGTCTTATTCTTGTCGTAGGTCTTTCCAGTATCATTAAACTGGTCAATGAACTGCTTCTCTTTCTCCGTTGTCATCTCGATTCTGCCAATTAACTGTTCTGGCTCATCGACAACCTTCTGCACTACTTCTAAGAAATGCTGCCCCATCCAGTGAATGGTCTCTTCCTGGTAAAGGTCGGTATCATACTCAATCTCCAGATAATGTTCACCTAGCTTCGTACACACATTGAAACTAAGATCGAACTTAGACACTGTGGTTTCACGGTCAAATGTTTTGCAAGTAATTCCTTCTAAGGAAAGAACCTGCTCCTCAAAGTTTTGCACTGCTAAAGATACATCAAATAATGGATTTCTGGTAAAATCCCTTACTACATCAATCTGCTCAATGAGTTCTTCAAATGGATATTCCTGATTCTCATAGGCTTCCAGACATACCTTCTTCACTTCTTGCAAAAAGTCCATAACTGGCTTCTCGGCTTTTGGATATGCTCTCATAACCAGTGTGTTAACAAACATTCCTAGCATGTGTTCCATATCTTCATGACTTCTGGCACTAATTGGACTTCCTACAGCGATTTCCTCTTCCCTTCCATATCGGCTGAGAAGAACCATGAGGCTTCCCAGATATACCATGTACTCGGTAAATCCATTCTGTCCACACAGCTTCTGAACCTTTTCATTTAATTGGTCTGCAATCTTCCAGCGAACCAATGCTCCTTGAAATCGTTGCACTGCTGGTCTCTTATAATCGGTTGGCAGCTTTAGTGCTGGTACATGCTCTTTGAACTGTTCTATCCAGTATGCTCTTTCTTTCGACAAGTCTCTTGTAAGCATCCACTCACTGTAATCCTTATACTGCCTTATCTCAAATGCATCCTCTTCCCCATTGTAGGCTCTTGCAAGTTCTTTAAAGAACAATCCGATACTGACACCATCGGTAATAATATGATGCATGTCTAACAGTAAAAGCATATATCCTTGTCGTTTCACAAGTTTTATACGAACTAGAGAACCTGATTTCAGGTCAAATGGTGCTACAAAGCTTTCCATAATCTCTTCATCCGATCGTTCATCGTGTTCTACATATTCGTAGTCTGGAGTACGTTCTTCGTAGATAACCTGTATCAGCTCATCTCCCCGCATTTCAAAACCTGTCCTCAGAATCTCATGCTTAAAAACCACTTCTTTATATGCCTCATAGAATCTTGTTGTGTCCAGTTCCCCCATCAGCTTATAATTCTGTGGAATATTATAAGTGACTCCATCTGGCGCCATTCTTGTAACTAGATAAATACGTTTCTGTGGGGAAGACATTGGGTAATATGTTTTCTTCACAGCGTAAGGAATCTTTTGATCCTTCTCACTATTAATGGAATGAATCAGTTTCGCCATCTCTTCCACTGTTGGCTTGGCAAATATCATTCTTAAAGAAACCCCACTACATAATTCTCCGTTAATACGATTCACTAGTCTGGTTGCTCGCAAGGAGTGCCCACCTAATGCAAAGAAATCATCTTGCACACCAACACGTTCTACTCCTAGAATCTCCTGGTACAGACTGCACAATGCCTCTTCCGTTTCATTTCGAGGAGGCAGATATGTATTTTCAGCCTTTACCGTTATCTCTGGAAGCATTCGTCTGTTTAGCTTACCGTTATTAGTAATAGGAATTTCATCAATCTGCATCATATATCCTGGAATCATGTAATCTGGAATGTATTCTTTCAGCCACTCTTTCAGTCTGGTAATTGAAATCTGCTGATCTGCTACATAATAACAGAACAATGCATTTTCATTGAAAGAATCTTTTCTGGCTATCACA
>DBKX01000090.1 GCA_002297865.1 Lachnoclostridium sp. UBA739 | reverse complement strand
TTTCTAAAACGTTTCTATTTGAACCACTAACTAATACTTTATCTCCTACTTTATATGTATTTCCATCGTCAAAAATTGAATAATAATAATCTCTTTTGTTATATCCAATTCCTTCTTCTGTTACTGCTACTGCATAATATCCTTCTAATCTTCCCATATTATTTTCCTCACTTTCATTTATTTTTATAAGATTTGTTTTTCTCGCTTTCAATATTTCACCACTGTCAAATTTCACAACTGCAAATTTTATACTATAATCTTCAATAATAATACCTTTAGATCCGTATTTATTATCAAAACATCCGATATACTCAACTCTACATCCAACACAACTCAATTACTTACACCTCTTTTCTTCTGCCATTTTAAGCCATCGTAACAGTTTTTCTTCTTCGTGCAGCATATCTGAATACAACTTTCGTACTAAGTCTTGCTCTTTGTAAAATTGTCGTACATATCGTGGGAAATCATATCCAAACAACCACATTATTATTTTTCTCTTAATCCAGTCCACAACTACACAATCACCATCCTTCTTCTCAACTCATTCAATAATGCGTCATTTGAAATCTGTTCAACCAATTCTTCTGCAATATTAACAGTAACCTGATAACACATTTCACCATCACTATCTTTATATTTCTCTGACACATATGCTTTTCGTCTGGATGGAACTGTTTGAATTGTCAATTTCTCATTTTCATCACTATGTAATAGTAAAATCGTTTCACATCTATCGTTTCTAATTGATATTTCCATTAACTTCTCGCTTCCTCAAGTAATTCTTTTGAATTTTCATCCATATATTTACTTACTTTAATATATCCATTCTCTACACTCTTTATATCAAATCCTCGATATTTTACTCTTGCAGGATATACGTCAATAATTTTCCCACGTTTAGANNACATATTAATCCACCAGAGTAATCCACTATCTCTAAATTCTTGCCATGTTTTCTTAGTTACCATATCATCCATATTTATCTCCTTTCTTAGCACACTATATATTGTGTTTATTTTTTCTTTATATACTATATGTAGTGTTATTTTCACGATGAAAGTCTCGTTTCATCGTACTAATCCAAATTAACACTCATGTTATCTCTATTAGAGAATGGCAATAACCATACATATCTATTATGAAAATCATAATATTTGCGCTCATCAATATATCGAAGAAGTTGAATAATTCTATAAAACAATTCTTTATCATAATCTTTAGCGAAATCTTTGCTATGCACATCATTAAAAATATACAACAATAACGGATCAATAAAATCATTCTTGTAATTCTCAATTATCCATTTAATCATTGGGTATATAAACATTTCATTAACATCACGATATGACAAATCTTTGCTACCATGACAATATGTTTTATAATAAGCATTCAAAGCATCTATTGTTTTATTATATTTTTTACTAGAATATCTGCCTTTGCAAATCAAAAATACATCTTTACATTGTTCTTCTTGACTCTTATACATTCTTATTCCTCCATTTTTTTAATTTTCGCAATAAAATAAGCCATCCCCACCGCAATAGAGATGACTTACTTTGTTTTTGCTTGTAACATTTTGTAATATTGACCTATTTAGATAACCACCGCAAATAGCAAAAAGGCTATTCCCCACCGCCAATAAGGGGATAGTCTGTGTCTAGTTGATTTATAAAACAACCATTGACACATCAATATTTACATCTCTATTATATAATCTATTCAATTTTTAATCAAGCATATTTTTAAATTAAATTATATTTTATTATTGCATTAATTCCATAATTTCACTTACGCATATAATCAACCAACATACCGCCGATCCAAACCATGTAAATTTCTGAACTGATCTTTTAGTATTAATTCCATTTAATATACTTAAAATCACCAACGCTATATGATAAACTAATAACATTATTCATCACCACCTTCTATTCCATGTGTATAATCCCAATTAAAATAAATTGGTTCTTCAAGACTATATAAGCCGTTATCTTCTATAGTTTCATACTGACAAAGTGTAATATTTTGTCCATCTATAAACGCATAATTCCATTTGCAATCTCGTTCATATTCAGGATTAACAATTTTCCAGAGTTCATTGTCAGAAAATTCTATAAAGGTATCCCATGAATTATTTGGATATTTACATCTTACACATTTAATACCTTTCGATTCTTTATCTGCTTTAATTTCTTCAAGTTTTTTAAGACCGACTTCTATTTTAGTTGTAAAAATAATACCTATTGTCGTTTGATTTACTTCTAAATCTTTGTGCCAACAATAATACATTTTGTTCTCCTTTTCACCTCATATCTTAACAATTCTGTTCAACTCTCTGTTCAGGTAATGTCCAAGCAAATATTCATTGTCTAAACCAGTTCCTTTATAATATTCTTCTGCTATACCACCTCCAATAGCACATAATGTATCCATATCACATCTTAACGAAAATACATTTCGCAAAAAGCTTTCATAATCATCGCTTTCTAAGAAACATCTAATTGCAACGGGTACACTCCCCTGACAAGTTACATCCCACTGATAAATACTTCTATAATCATTAAGCCTGTATTCGATACCGTATTTGTAATCATCTTTTGGATAATGTTTCTTTACATATTCATAAATCACTTCTTTAGTAGCACCTGTTCTTGCCATATAAATACACATTGCAGTTACTACCGCACCTTTAATTCCTTCTGAATGATTATGTGTACACTCAGCGGATTTAGTAGCCCATTCAATAACTTCTTTTTCTGTATTAAAATGTTCTCCGATATAAGAACATCTCATTGCAGATCCGTTACCAAAACTTCCGTATGCAATTTCATTATCATAATTCAACCATGTTTCAAATGAACCGCCATATCCTGCATTTGGATATTTTCTTCCCAACTCCCTGTATGAGTCTGCGAAAGATTTATTATTAATAACTGCTAATTTAGCAGCAAGTGTCATTACAGTATCATCCGTAAAGTAACATCTGTCCGTAAATAACTCGCAAGTCTTCCAATCTAAATCAATTGGTCTTCCAAATTCATATTGTGAACCAGAAATATCACCTAAAATTGCGCCAATAATTGCCATAATTTTAATCTCCTTTATTTTTGATGTTTATTAGTTAATTTGCTATTGTTAAATTACTTCCTTCTATTTCATCAGCATATTTCCAAATATATCCATTGGATTGTTTTCTTTTCCCTTTGCATACATCTGGAATATGACTAATGTTTATTCCTAATATTCTTTTTACATCCTGTATAGAATCAAATTTATTAACTATTTTTTTCGTATGAATATCAATTTGAACAACTCCTTTTGCATTCGCTTGATATGGTGTTATATCATTTGTATCTCCATCATAATATTTCCACATGAATCCATTTGATGATTTTGAGATATTATCATTATTTAATACACGTGTTATACTTTTTGCACCAGTCTCACTTATAGCTTCTTTGATGCTATCAAATGTTTTAATAT
>DBKX01000408.1:2935-3110 GCA_002297865.1 Lachnoclostridium sp. UBA739 | reverse complement strand
ATCCTGCACAAATGTACTATCTGCCCTTAAGTTCATACTCATTGCTCTACCACATTTCGGACATTTTGGAACCAAGTCTGATGGAATCTCCATTTTCACATGAATACCTTCAGGCTTAACAAGGTTATCATCCTTTAACTCAAAGCCTTGGCTTAATACCATGTTTCTAATGATT
>DBKX01000408.1:181-2873 GCA_002297865.1 Lachnoclostridium sp. UBA739 | reverse complement strand
CCATAATCTCCCTGTGTATAGAATAATCTTTTCTTATCAAAGCTGGCTTTCTGAAAACAATGATCGACATTTGTTGTTAGAACAAAATAATTTTTCTCTTCTACGAGTTTTAAAAGTTCCGAATACACTGGCTTTGGTGCATTCATATAACGGTTAATATAAATATATCGGCACCAATATCCCCAATGTTCTTCAAGTGTCTCATATGAATAGAATCCACCGGAATACATATCCGAAAATCTATATTTTTCTTTAAAATCAGAAAAATAGTGTTCAAATCTCTCTCCATTATATATCAATCCCGNNNNCGACGATGTGGAAAGTCCTGCGCCAGCCCCGATTATGACTGCCTCTGCCTGTTCTATTTTCTCTTTTATCTTTAAGAGTTTATCCAAGTAACTGTTTGTAGAATCTCTCATCATCTTCCTTAAAAACATTAAAAATCACCTTTATCTTTGAATTTGTGTCTGCTTTGTATTTCTTTACTGTCTGTACTGCAAGTTTTGCAGCTATATTATTAGGAAAACTGAATACACCTGTTGAAATGCAACAGAACGCAATACTCTTTACCTCATTTTCATCCGCTATGTGTAAGCACGATTCATAGCATGATATTAGTAAGCGTTCATGTTTTTCTGTAAGAATTCCCTGCACAATCGGACCGACTGTATGTATTACATAATCACAAGGCAGATTAAATGCCGGTGTAATTTTAGCCTGTCCTGTGGGTTCTTCATACCCTTGCTTTAACATCATATCATTGCAATAGGTTCGTAACTGAATACCGGCATAGGTATGAATGCAATTATCGATGCAGTTATGGCATGGATGATAACATCCTGTCATCCCGCTATTGGCTGCATTCACAATGGCTCCTACCTGAAGCCTTGTAATATCTCCCTTCCAGATGTAAATATCAGATTGTATCTCATCCATATCAGCAATTGTTACAATACCTTTATTCTCGTTTACTTCTGAAAGATAAGCATCCTGAATTTGCAAGAACTCTTCATCTGCTTCTTCAGGCAGTCTAATATTCATAAGACTTCTAAGAAGTATTTTCTGTTCATTACTATCAACTGGAATCTGTATTTTTGCATACTTTTGCTGTTCTTTTAATAAATGCTCAATTAAGTATCTTCTTCTATCTTTCTGATTCATTTTCTAATCACCGCTTTCGTCGGACAATTTTCATAACAATTCCCACAGTGCAGACAATGATTCTGCATGATTGTAAAAGGCATTCCTTCTTCAATGCATCTCTGTGGACAATTTTTCTTGCACACACCGCACCCTATACAAGAATCCGTTATATAGTAGCCTTTTTCTTTCTCTTTTGCATTGCCAAGAATATAGGTCTCTCTATATATCGGGTTTACACCGAGATGAAAATACTCTACTTCTGCCTCATTTATGCAAAATATGATTCCGATACTTCTGGTATCCCCAGGATATACATTTGCCAAATACGGCTGTTCTTCAAAAATGATATTCTTCCATTTTTCTTGTTCTTCCTCTGCTACCGCATAGGCTTTTCCAGACATACGAATCATTTCTTTATATTTTGTATAACAAAGAATTTGAACCCTGCCATCTTCCAGCAATTCTTTACAAAAGTTCTTACCTCTGGCGGTAAAAAAATAAAGTGCATTTGGCTCATAATGAATTGCACTGATATTTCTAATCTGCGGTGCTCCTTCACTGTCTACTGTAGCAAAAGCAAGTACACCTACCAATTCCATTTTTTTTAAACATGTTGCAATATCCATCTGTTTCTCCTACTCAACAATTTTGATTACAAAGCCTCTCCCGTTCTCTCATTCTTTGCCTTCCAACACTGTGGATCAATCCCGTAGAAACTGCCACTTGTACCATATGCTACAGCAGGACAGCCCCTGCACCAAGCCACAAGCTCACATTTACTGCATTTCGTAAATTTATTATATTCTCTATATTGCTCCATCTGGCTAATCCACACATCCGCCAGCCTGTCTTCAAATACATTAGCCACCTTACTGTTTGTAACTCGTCTACAAGCCATAACATCGCCATTAGAAGATATTGTGATATGACAGTTACCACAATTACAGCCACCATAAATCATATCTTTTTTTGCATCTGCAGGCAACTTAAACTGGCCAGTTTCATATTCATACAACATCCACAAATGGTCTTTTCTATTAAAACAGGTCTCACATCCCGCTGCTTCATAAGCTTTGTACTTTGCATCACAGATTTCCAAAAGATTTCTATATTCCTGTGGTGTCATACTGGTATCTACTTCTCCGCCAGTCGGTACATAACGTGAAAATGCAAAAACCTTTACCTTCGCTTTCACTACTTCATCAATAATGTTTGGTATCTCATCCATATTTGTCTTTGACACCGTACTCATGATTACACTTTTTATTCCTGCACGATTAAGACAGCCAACCTTTTTAAGAGTAAGTTCAAAGCTTCCTGGTTTTCTGAACCAATCGTGTGTTTTTTTCATTCCGTCCAACGACATCTGATATTTTTCGCAACCACATACTTTAAGCATGCGGCATATTTCATCATCTAAATGAAAGGGATTTCCCATAAGTGTAAACGGGATCTCCTTACTCTTTAATAGCACCATTAACTTCCAGAAGTCAGGATGAAGGATAGGATCTCCACCAGTAATATAAAAATACGGAACTCTGCCATAGAC
>DBKX01000408.1:0-171 GCA_002297865.1 Lachnoclostridium sp. UBA739 | reverse complement strand
GAAATCCTCACAGTTTGCTACTACTTCCTTCATCTGCTCCCAAGTCATGCTTTTTAAATCTTTACAGCCTTCTCCTGAAAAAATGTAACAGTGTTTGCAACGTTGATCACATTCATCTGTAATGTGCCACTGAAATGAAAAATACTGACTCATCCTATCCGTCTCCTTCCT
>DBKX01000022.1 GCA_002297865.1 Lachnoclostridium sp. UBA739 | reverse complement strand
TGACAATGCAGATGATACATCGGTTGAAAATGTATTACGCCAATGTATGCAGTTGATTGCACTATTTCCAATGCTATGTGTATATGGTTACCAGGCATATAGTCATTATCATGACGGTAATAGCTTGTTTATTCATCAGCCTGTTAAGGAATTCTCTACAGCAGAAAATATTTTACATATGTTAAGACAAGATAGTTACTTTACACCTTTAGAAGCAAAGATATTAGATCTTGCTTTGGTGTTACACGCAGAACATGGAGGCGGTAATAATTCCACGTTTACCACTCATGTTGTTACTTCATCGGGGACAGATACGTATTCTGCAGTTGCAGCGTCCTTAGGCTCTCTAAAGGGGCCAAGACATGGTGGGGCCAATATAAAAGTTGTTCGTATGTTTGAAGATATGAAACAGAGTGTGAAAAACTGGAAAGATGAAGATGAGATTAGACAGTATCTTTCTGACTTATTAAACAAAAAGGCATTTGATAAGGCAGGTCTTATCTATGGAATGGGGCATGCAGTTTACTCCATTTCAGATCCTAGAGCAAGAGTGTTTAAGAGTTTTGTGGAACGTTTATCTGAAGAAAAGGGTATGACAGAGGAGTTTGGTTTGTACTCTATGGTAGAAAGACTTGCACCAGAAGTTATTGCCAAAGAAAGACGTATCTATAAAGGTGTCAGTGCCAATGTAGACTTTTACAGTGGATTTGTATATAATATGCTTGGTTTGCCAACCGAGTTGTTTACACCAATTTTTGCAGTAGCTCGTATTGCAGGATGGTCTGCTCACCGATTAGAAGAAATTATAAATGATGGCAAGATTATAAGACCTGGATATAAGAGTGTTTCAGCTCATAAGACATATACTCCAATTGATGAGAGATTGTAAGGCATACATAATATATTAAGAAAGAAGAACGAATTATGAAGCAGATACCACAGACTGAGCTTAAAACAAGAGAGATTGGAAAACAGATATTTTATTTTGATGAGATTGATTCAACGAATCTAGAGGCGAAAAGACACCAGGAAGACGAAGGTGGTCATGGAAAGGTGTTCGTAGCAGAGCAGCAGAATGCCGGAAGAGGAAGACTTGGACGTTCCTGGGTGTCCCCTAAGGAGACGGGGATCTGGATGTCCATCTTACTGAAACCAGATTTTTCTCCTGAGATAGCATCACAGGTTACTATTTTAGGGGCTCTTGCAGCAGCAGATGCCATCCGAAAAGTAACAAAACTTGATTGTCAGATAAAATGGCCCAATGATCTTGTTCTTAATAAGAAGAAGGTTTGTGGTATTTTAACGGAAATGGGAGTTTGTGACGGACGGATACAGTATCTGGTTCTTGGGATGGGAATTAACGTGAATACAGAATATTTTCCAGACGAAATACAGGACAAGGCAACTTCCTTAAGACTGGAAGGAGAAATGGTTTATTCAAGAGAAAGCATTATTGCAGAAATCTTAAACAGCCTTGAGCTGTATTATAATGACTTTTGTGAAAATGGTAGTCTGAAGAAGGTTGTAAATTACTATAATTCCATATTGATAAGTAAGGGGAAAAAAGTTAAAATAGTAGAGAAAATGAAGACAGACATTGGAGTTGCACTTGGAATAGATGAATTAGGAAGACTCAAAGTTCGCACAGAACAGGGAGAAGAAAGAACCATAGTATCTGGTGAAGTGTCTGTTCGTGGCCTTTATAGTTATGTTTAGTATGTTTGATAAATGTAAAAAAGGCAATGATATAAGTAGAATGCGCAGGGTTCGCAATCGGAGGTATTGTATGGATATAGAGAATAGAGTATTATGTGCGTCCAGCGCGTATGAAGAAAAATATTATTTTAACGAATTTTATTCAGGCATTCCGTCTGCAATTCAAGATGAGTTAAAAATTATGTGTGTAACATTTACATCAGATGTTGGTGGAATTTTAAGTTTAGAATTTGACGAAGAGGGTAATTTAGCATTATCCGTTGGGGCAGACGAAGGTGATTTGCTTTATGATGAAATCGGAAGCGGATTGAAAATAAAAGAGATGCAAAGAAACAAAAGTGAATTGTTTGAAGCACTCGAAACCTATTATAAAGTTTTCATCTTAAAACAGGACTTATCCGGTCTGTTAGATGAAGAATAAAAACTGAGAGGAGAAAAAGTCATGATTAGACATATCGTTTTATTTGATTTTGCCAAAGAGGCCGAAGGAAAAACTGCCATTGAAAATGCGGTGATTGCTAGAGACATGCTGTTAGCATTACAGGATAAAATCGACGTTCTTAGAAGAATGGAGGTTGGAATCAATGATGCGGAAGCAGATGATACCAATTATACGTTAAGTTTAGTTTGTGACTTTGATTCTTTTGAAGATTTACAGACATATCAGGTACATCCAGAACACTTAAAAGTGGGAAGTTTCATTGGAAAGGTAAGAACACAGAGAAGCTGTGTGGACTATGAAATATAAGGTGGAAAAGTATGATTTTAACAGTAGATATCGGAAATACGAATATAACAATAGGGATGTTTGAAGGAGATAAAGTAGTTGGTACATTTCGTATGACAACTAATATCTTAAGAACCTCAGATGAATATGGAATTTTCATTAAGGATGCAATTATTGCAAAAGGTTTTGACGGGGAAGTGGAAGGCGTTATCATTTCCAGTGTTGTTCCAAACATTATGTATTCTTTTGAGAATGGCATTATAAAGTATTTTAATAAAAAGCCAATTATTGTTGGTGTCGGAACGAAAACAGGAATTCGTATAGAAGCTAGAAATCCTTCAGAGGTTGGTGCTGATCGTATTGTAGATGCAGTGGCAGCATATGATTTATACGGTGGTCCAGTTCTTGTAATTGACTATGGGACAGCAACTACCTTTGATGTAGTATCAAAAGATGGAGCATTCGTTGCAGCTATTACTTGTCCAGGAATTAAGTTAGCAGCTAATGCGTTATGGTCAGGAACAGCTAGACTTCCAGAGATTGAGATTAAGAAACCGGAATCTATTCTTGCGAAAGATACCATTACAAGTATGCAAGCGGGACTAGTTTATGGCTATATTGGACAAACTGAGTATATTATCAATAAAGTGAAAGAAGAATTAGGTGTAGATGAGTTACGCGTTGTAGCAACAGGTGGTCTTGGCAGAATTATTGCAGATGAAACAGATTTAATTGATAAGTATGATCAGGGCTTGACGCTGTATGGATTGAAACTCATTTACGATAAAAATAAAAGGTAGTTAGAATGAGTTTAAAGATAGGAGATATCACAGTAGATGGTAATTTAGCGTTAGGACCAATGGCAGGAGTAACAGACCTGCCTTTTCGTGTGTTATGCAAGGAACAAGGTGCAGACCTAATTTATACGGAAATGGTTAGTGCAAAAGGCATCTACTATAAAAATAAAAATACGGATGCCCTGTTAGAGATTCGAGAGGATGAAAGACCTGTAGCATTACAGCTATTTGGTTGTGATCCTGAGATTATGGGAAGCATGGCAGCGCAGATTGAACATCGTAACTTTGATATCCTAGATATCAACATGGGGTGTCCAGTACCAAAAGTTGTGAACAATGGAGAAGGTTCGGCCTTGTTAAAGACACCAGAACTTGCGGGGAAGGTTGTGGAATCTATCGCAACTTCCATAAAAAAACCAGTTTCCGTAAAGTTCAGAATCGGTTATGATGAGATAGATAAAAATATTGTGGATTTTGCAAAACGAATGGAAGCAAGTGGAGCCCAGTTAATTGCGGTTCATGGAAGAACTAGAGCCCAGTATTATAGTGGGACTGCAAACTGGGATGTTATTCGTCAGGTGAAGGAGGCAGTATCTATTCCAGTATTAGGAAATGGAGATGTGTTCACACCGCAAGATGCAAAAGCAATGCTCGAACAAACAGGATGTGATGGAATTATGATAGCAAGAGGAGTTCGAGGAAATCCATGGTTATTCAAACAGGTAAAGGCATATTTAGAAAAAGGGGAATTTATTCCGAAACCAAGTTGTGAAGAGTTAGTTAAGATGGTACTTCGTCATGGAAAACTCCAAGTAGAATGGAAGGGCGAAAATATCGGAATCAAGGAAATGCGAAAGCATGTAGCATGGTATACAACTGGTTATAAAAATTCGGCAAAACTTAGAGGTAGGGTTAACGAAATCAATACGTACGCAGATTTAGAAGAAGTCATGTATGCGTTTTTAGATATGAATCAACAAATACAATAGCATAATAGTATTAGGAGGAATGATGGGATGTCTAATCAGGTAAATCTTTTAGTTGCGCAATCAGGAGGACCTACCGTAGCAATTAATTCAAGTCTTGCAGGAGTAATTAGTCAGGCGATGGCTAGTGGGAAAATCGATCATGTATATGGAGCCAAGAATGGAATCCAGGGAGTATTAAAGGAAGAATTAATTGTGTTATCCGAATTATTTGATAATGAAGAGAAAATAAAAGATTTACAACATACACCATCCATGTATTTGGGGTCTTGCCGTTATAAGTTAAAAAACCCAAATCAGGATGAAAGTGATTATCTAAGAATTATTGAAGTATTAAAAAAATACAGCGTGAAATATTTCTTCTATATTGGTGGAAATGATTCTATGGATACGGTTGCAAAGCTTTCTAAGTATGCCAAAGAGAAAAATTGTGAAATCTATGTAATGGGAATACCAAAGACAATCGACAATGATTTGAGGGCCATTGACCATACACCAGGTTTTGGAAGTGCCGCAAAATATATTGCTACGTCTATTCTGGAAATTGCACATGATACAGCAATTTATGATATGGAAAGTGTGTTAATTGTAGAAATTATGGGTAGAAATGCAGGATGGCTGGCAGCTTCTAGTGTTTTGGCAAGGACAGAATACTCTACAGCGCCGGACCTTATTTATCTGCCAGAGCGACCATTTTCAACAGCAAGTTTTGTAAAGGATGTTCGAGAACAGTTAAAAAGAAAGAAGCAGGTTATTATTGCAGTTTCTGAAGGAATTCGTGATATGGAAGGAACTTATGTATCTTCTCAGACTGCCAATACCGATCAGTTTGGTCATGTTCGTCTAAGCGGAACTGGTAAATACCTAGAACATCTCATTCATGATACAATCGGTTGTAAAGTGCGTTCTGTAGAACTGAATGTGTTACAAAGATGTGCGTCACACATTGCATCTCTAACAGATATTGAGGAAGCATTCGAGTTAGGAAAATGTGGTGTTAACTATGCTTTAGATGGCGTGACAGGACACATGGTTCGACTTCTTCGCACCAGTGATGAACCTTATACAGTTGAGTATAGCGTAGAGGATATTGATAAAATTGCCAACGAAGAGCGTATGGTACCACAAGAGTGGATTAATGAACAGGGAAATGATGTGACAGAAGAAATGGTTACCTACCTTAAGCCTCTAATTCAGGGCGAATCTATGCCAAATTATCAAGGAGGATTGCCACAATACTTATTTTATTAACTAGGAAAGTCCTCTGCGAGTCCTTCCCTAGTTAATAAAAAAGTGCCCTAAAAAGCAGGGAACAGGATGAACACGAGCGACTATATTCTTTACCCATCGGCGCGGCAAAGTGTGAGTTCCCTGTAGTAGACTGAAAACGCGAGGGTGTGAGGAACTCACACTTTGTTCTAAGTAAGTGGCAGTAACCCAAAGATAATATTAAGCATACTAGTAGATATAAACAAAGGAATATGAATAAGTTTTTAGGGCTTATTCATATTTCACAAAAATTAAAGTTTTTCGTGGTTTTCGTTTGCTTTTTTAAGGAAAAGAGAGTAATATACTTAATACAAAGACAAATGTTCGCGTACGGAAAACAGCAGAGAAAATTTTGTATGCGAGAACTGTTTATAGTACATACAAAACATCTTATAGGGAAAGAGGTATTTAATTATGAGCGAAAAGTTAAGAGTAGGTATTTTAGGTGCGACAGGTATGGTTGGACAGAGATTTATTGCACTTTTAGAAAATCATCCTTGGTTTGAAGTTGTAACAGTAGCTGCAAGCCCAAGAAGTGCAGGAAAAACCTATGAAGAAGCTGTTGGCGGACGTTGGAAAATGGATACACCAATGCCAGAGGGTGTAAAGAAGCTAGTAGTTATGAATGTAAATGAAGTAGAAAAAGTAAGCCAGTCCGTAGATTTTGTATTTAGTGCAGTAGACATGTCTAAGGACGAAATCAAAGCAATCGAAGAAGAATATGCGAAAACAGAAACACCTGTTGTTTCTAACAATAGTGCACATAGATGGACACCAGATGTTCCTATGGTTATTCCAGAAATCAATCCAGAACATTTTGAAGTAATCAAGTATCAGAAAGAGCGATTAGGAACAAAGAAAGGCTTCGTAGCGGTAAAACCTAACTGTTCTATTCAAAGTTACACACCTGCATTAGATGCATTAAAAGAGTTTGGACCAAAATTAGTGGTAGCTACAACATATCAAGCTATCTCAGGTGCAGGAAAAACATTTAAAGACTGGCCTGAAATGGTTGAGAATGTAATTCCATACATTGGCGGAGAAGAAGAGAAGAGTGAACAAGAACCTCTTAAAATCTGGGGACACATTGAAGATGGCAAGATTGTAAAAGCAGAAGGACCAGTTATTACAACACAGTGTATTCGTGTACCAGTATTAAATGGCCATACTGCAGCAGTATTTGTTAACTTTGAAAAGAAACCAACGAAAGAAGAAATTATTGAACGTTGGAGAAACTACAGTGGTCTTCCACAAGAACTTAACTTACCAAGTGCTCCAAAGCAATTCATTCAATATTTAGAAGAAGACAATCGTCCTCAAGTTAAGTTAGATGTTGACTATGAAAATGGTTTTGGCGTTTCTTTAGGAAGATTAAGAGAAGATACTGTATTCGATTATAAGTTTGTTGGTTTATCTCATAACACAGTACGTGGTGCAGCAGGTGGTGCAGTATTATGTGCAGAGTTATTAAAAGCACAAGGTTATATTGAGAAGAAATAAATAAGATGGAAATAGAAAAGAACCGACTCTTCAAAGAAGAGCAGGTTCTTTTTTTAACCTTATTTCGTTTCAGGTAAGTCAAATAAATACCGAATAAAAGCAAAAATATTTTCTTTATGTGGTGCATCACATGGAATTGCTAAAATAGGATTACTGATAGTACCGTGTAAATCCTTATATTTTTTACAGCCAGATAAATCAATACCTACTACAAAAGGCTCTCCATCTTCATAGGATGGCTGTGTAGAATTGTCCATTACCTCGTCAAATGATTTCTGGTTATCTTTACTTGTATCATCACTATCCAACTGTATATTGGCAGTTAATAATTTATCAGACAAAGCGTCTTTTATATCATCGGGCAAATAAGTATCTAAATTTGCTAAGAATCCATAATAGGCATATTGCTTGAAATAATTTTCATCTAATACAATTGTATCAATTACACCAGTATACATTATGGTAGTGAGTTTCTCGTCGCCAGTCATAGTAGATGAACCAGGTGCAAAAGAGAAATTATCATCAATATTAATGATATGATACTTATCTGTCTTTATTACGCCTGATAGATCATTTTTCATATTGGCAACAGAATCTTCATCAAGAGTATCCATTAGAACCGTAACGTATAAAGCTTCCTCTTTGTGAGGTCCTAAAACTACTACCCCAATATATATTAGAAAGCCTGCCAGTGCCAATCCTATGATACACTTCACAAGATAGTAATCTTTGAAGAAAGTCCATTTATCTTTGCCATCTAATTCTTTCCAAGTCTTTTTTACGGATTCTTCTTTGCGTTTTGCATAAATAGAAGCATCATCATTTAAAACAGTTTTTTTTACTTTGGTTTGTTTTTCCATGGTATCCATCCTTTATTATGTATCTAGTGTAGAAACACCTTCTATAGTGTATCATAGCTATAAGTTGAAAGGAACAATTATATTATAAAAAGTTTATAAAGACACAAAAAGATCCTCACGAATGAGGATCTTTTTGCTAGATTAATTAAGGGTATTACGATATGTATGTCAAGTCAATAAGACTTATGAAGCATTATTATATATGTTGAATTATTAAAGTTTAAACTGGAAATCAGCATAAGCACTGCATCCATGTTCATGAACATCAAGTCCATCTTCTTCTTCCTGTCTAGATACTCGTAAACCAATTGTTTTATCAATAGCAGTGAAGATGATAAAGGCTGCAACTGCTACAAATGCTCCAACAGAAAGAACTCCTAAGCACTGAATTCCGAAGAATTTAATACCACCACCGTAGAATAAACCTTTATCAACATCGAATAAACCAGTTAAGAGTGTTCCAATAATACCACATGCCCAGTGAACACCAGTAGCGCCAACAGGGTCATCGATTTTTAAGACTCGGTCAACAAATTCAATTACGAATACGACTGCGATACCACAAATAACACCGATTGCGATAGAGCCCCAATAAGATACACAGTCACAACCTGCTGTAATGCCAACAAGACCTGCTAATGAACCATTCAGTGTCATGGAAACAT
>DBKX01000357.1:4044-4484 GCA_002297865.1 Lachnoclostridium sp. UBA739 | reverse complement strand
AAGACTAGCCTTATAGAGATGATTGTACCACCATTGTTGATGACGGGAATTACTGTGGGAATCGGTATCTTTATGAAGATGGGGGCATTTATGATTTTATCCGATCTTACCACTGTTATGACGCTGATTTTTACAGTGACAAAGTATTTTCAGGATAGAAAAGACTGTAAGAAAAAAAATGCGAAAAGAGCTGAACGGTACGAAGAGTATCTTCTGGATGTCAGAAAGCAATTAAATGAGGCAAATGTGCAGGAATTAGAAGCCTGGAACTACAATTATCCAAAAATAAATCAAATTGAAAAATTAATTCGGGAGTACAGTCCAAGAATTTACGAAAGAAGTATTCAGGATGATGATTTCCTTACTGTTTCAGTTGGTTATGCGAATGCAGCAGTTAGCTTTCAGATTGAAACAGAAGGAAATGAGCTGGATGAAGAAGA
>DBKX01000357.1:3853-4015 GCA_002297865.1 Lachnoclostridium sp. UBA739 | reverse complement strand
TAAACCAAGTTCCATGGGTACGATGAATTAACTGGTTTCATTAAGAAGGCAAATTATGGTCTTGTACTGGGCGATCAGGGAATGGCAGAAATTTTCCCAATGTCCTATTCTGATACGGTAGAGTTTGGAAGAGGATTTTTGTTTCGTAATGGAAGCAAGGCG
>DBKX01000357.1:3443-3798 GCA_002297865.1 Lachnoclostridium sp. UBA739 | reverse complement strand
AATGTTAAGACAACGAAAGTTTTTGAATAAAAGAGCACAGACAAGAAAGGAGATATTATGGAAAAGCAACTAAAAAACAAACGTACCGAATTAACAAAATCCCTGTTACGGGATTATATGAAAAACAATCAGGTGTTACAAAAGGATCAGGCAGGCTTTCTGTATGAAGAAGCAGCAGATTCCATACAGGATAATACAACTCTTACACAACTGTATATTGCCATCCGAAACCAGTCAGACACATTTTCTGACAATACAGGGAGGCTTCAATACAAAATGAAGGACGGTACGGTCATACTTACCTACAAAAATGTACAGCAGAAATTTGAGGAGGCTATGCTGCTGATGAACACCC
>DBKX01000357.1:0-3359 GCA_002297865.1 Lachnoclostridium sp. UBA739 | reverse complement strand
TCCATTTTAGAAAAAAATATTCATATGGCAGGATTTCGGGAACAGGAGGTAGAACATGAGTGCTGATTTGGAACTGGATTTTGTAAGCCTACAAAGTGAAATTGAAAAACTGGACAAAGCAATCAAACGATTTGAACCGTATTCCAAAGGATTTATCGACAGTACCTTGAAAAACTTTGAAGGATTCAATTCTGATTTATATTTTTATCTATTTATCACTTGCTATTTCTCCCCAAATAAGATAAAATTATAATCGGCAGAAAATTGGTTTTACTTTTAACCAATAAGAAAATCCGCACTAATTTTGCGGTAGCTTATTGTCAATATAAAATACAAATGGAGGGCTGAAAATGAGTAACACAGCACAAACGTCAGCAATGGAAAGAATCAATTTATTGTTAGACGACAATAGTTTTGTTGAAATTGGTGCCCAAGTCACAAAGAGAAGTACCGATTTTAACTTACAAGGAAAATCAGTTCCTGGAGATGGCGTCATCACCGGTTATGGTGTGATTGATGGAAACATAGTATATGTTTACAGCCAGGATGCCAGTGCATTAGGAGGCTCAATTGGCGAAATGCATGCCAAGAAGATTGCAAATATTTATGACTTAGCACTAAAAACAGGCGCACCAGTAATTGGATTAGTTGACTGTGCAGGTTTGAGATTGCAGGAAGCGACAGATGCCCTAGCAGGTTTCGGAACACTTTACTTAAAACAAACAATGGCTTCTGGTGTCGTTCCACAGATAACAGCCGTATTCGGTTCTTGCGGTGGTGGTTCAGCAATTTCTGCTTCATTAAGCGATTTCACTTTTATGGCAGAGAAAGGTTCTAAGTTATTTGTGAATTCACCTAATACATTAGAAGGCAATTACACTGAAAAATGTGATACAAGCGCTGCAAGTTTTAAAGCAGAGTCAGGAATGGCTGATTTTGTAGAAGAAGATGAAACAGCAGTACTAAATCAGATTCGTACTTTAGTTAGCATTTTGCCATGCAACAACGAAGATGATGACTCATTTGAAGAATGTACAGACGATTTAAACCGCCTTACATATTTAGCAGAATCAAAAGACAGTGCGAAAGCATTAGCAGACATTTCCGATGATAATTTCTTTATGGAAGTAAAGAAAGCATATGCAAAGGAAATGGTTACAGGATTTATCCGTTTAAATGGAATGACGGTAGGTGCTGTTGCGAATCGCGGTGCTCTTATGAACGACGAAGGAAAAGTTACAGAGAAATTTGATGGAACACTTACAACAAAGGGATGTCAGAAAGCAGCCCAGTTTGTAAACTTCTGTGATGCATTTAACATTCCAGTTCTTACTTTAACAGATGTTGCAGGCTATAAAGCATGTACTTGTGAAGAAAAGACAATTGCAAAAGCAGTTGCTGCATTAACATATGCTTTCTCTAATGCTTCTGTTCCTAAAGTTAACGTTGTTACAGGTAAAGCAATGGGAAGTGCTTATATTACAATGAATTCGAAACACATCGGAGCAGATATGGTATTTGCTTTTGAAAATGCAAAAATCGGAATGATGGATGCAAAAGAAGCAGTTAAAATCATGTATGCAGACGAATTAAAAGATAAAAAGGATCAGGCTTCCTTTATCAGTGAAAAGGCAAGTGAATATGAATCCTTACAGTCTAGTGCGCAGGCAGCAGCAAGCCGTGGTTATGTTGATGCTGTGATTACACCAGCAGATGCTAGAAAAAATCTGGTTTATGCATTCGAAATGCTATTCACAAAAAGAGAGAACCGTCCAAGCAAAAAGCATGGTACGGTTTAGAATGAGGTGATCAGAATGAAAAAGAAACTTATGTTACTTTTATCTTTGGTTCTTTGTATGGCTTTTGTGGTAGGATGTGCTAAAACCAGTAATGATGAAGAGGCTACGTTAACAGATGATGCGAAAAGGATAATTGAGACTAACATGACACAAAATTTTGAGACATGGGTCGGTTTTGATTTCGCTTCTATTTATGAAGACAAGCAATATGACAAAGAGACACGTGCACAGTATAAAACCTGGGCTGAGTTAAGAGATAAACTTGGCGATATGACAAGCCAGACAGAACCATCACTTGGCAAACCAGTGCTTAATGAAGATACTGAGCAATATAATCTTACAGCAACCATGTATGGAGAATTTACCAAAGGTAAAATTAAGTTTACAATGCAGTTTGATATGAATGGTACTGTTGTATCTGGTACTACTGTTCAGGTTCAAGAAGTAGAGCCAAAATCAGAGCTTATGTCGAAAGCATTGTTAAATACATTAATGGGCATGGGAACCGTGTTCGTTATCTTAATTTTAATCAGTCTTGTTATCAGCTGTTTTGGTTTAATCAACAAACAGCAGGCGAAAAAGAATGCTGCACAAAAGGAGAACCAGCCAGTATCTGTGGCACCAGCAGCAATGGCTCCAGTGGAAACTGAACCAGAAGATGTTACCGATGATTTAGAATTAGTAGCTGTTATTACTGCCGCAATTATGGCATCTATGGGAGAGGAAGCACCGGCAGAAGGTCTGGTTGTACGTTCTATAAAAAAACGCAATGCAAGTAAATGGAAAAATGCTTAAGAAGTATTCATAGAAATTGGAGGAAAAAACGATGAAAACATATACAATTACAGTGAACGGAAATGTTTATGATGTTACAGTAGAAGAAGGCGGACAGGGTAGTGCACCAGCAGCAGCTCCGAAAGCAGCAGCAAAACCAGTGGCAGCTCCTAAAGCTGCTCCAGCGCCAAAGGCAGCACCAGCAGGCACTCAGGGCGGTGTTAAAGTAAATTCCCCAATGCCAGGTAAAATCCTTGGTGTGAAAGCAAACCCAGGCCAAGCAGTGAAAAGAGGAGAGGTTCTTTTAATCCTTGAAGCTATGAAGATGGAAAATGAAGTAGTAGCACCAAGTGATGGAACTGTTGCAAGCATCAATGTTTCTGTTGGTGACATGGTTGAGTCTGGAGATGTATTAGCTACATTAAATTAAGCATCTTACAAATGGGTATTCCCGAAACTATAACTGGGAGGTTAGAAACAAGATGGATTATGTGTTAAATACGCTGGATAACCTTTTACAACAGACAGCATTTACGTCCTTAAGCTGGGGAAACTATTTGATGATTGTTGTTGCGTGTATCTTTTTGTATCTGGCGATTAAAAAAGGATATGAACCATTGCTTTTAGTACCAATTGCATTTGGTATGTTATTAGTAAATATGTATCCGGATATTATAAAAGAGGGCGGTTTGCTTCATTATTTCTATAAACTGGACGAATGGAGTATCCTTCCTTCACTTATTTTCTTAGGAGTAGGTGCAATGACAGATTTTGGTCCTTTAATTG
>DBKX01000381.1 GCA_002297865.1 Lachnoclostridium sp. UBA739 | reverse complement strand
GAACAGATATAAGTCCTATAGAACTAGTTGTACAAACAACAATATTAGATATGATAGCAGAAAAATCAAACTTCCCAAAATTGGATGGATTAAAACAAAAAATAAACAACTTCCACAAGGAAGAATATTAAATGCTACTATCTCACAAGAACTAAATGGACATTATTACTGTTCGTTGTGTTGTACAGATGTAGAATTTCCACAATTCACAAAAACGAATAAAAATATTGGTATTGACTTAGGAATCTGTGATTTTGCTATATTTTCTGATGGAACTAAAATTGAGAATCCAAAATTTTATGAAAAATCGGAAAAGAAACTTGCATTGCTTCAACGTAGACTGTCTCGAAAAACAAAAGGTAGTTCAAATTGGAATAAAGCAAGGATTAAAATTGCGAATTTACAGAAACATATCTCTAATCAGAGAAAAGATTTCTTACAGAAACTAACTACAGATATTATCAAGAATTACGATGTGATCTGTATTGAGGATTTAGATGTAAAATCATTAAAAGAAACAGATTCTGCTATTCGTAATAAACGGGTTAGCGATGTATCTTGGGCAGAATTTCGTAGAATGCTTACGTATAAAGCTCAATGGTATGGAAAAGAATTATCTATTGTAGATAGGTTTTACCCATCATCACAGACGTGTAATATTTGTGGACATATATCTGGAAAGAAATCAGCTGACATAAGACAATGGGTATGTCCAAGTTGTCAATCTGAATTAGATAGAGACATTAATGCTGCGATTAATATTTTAAACGAAGGAATGAGAATATTAAATGTAGCTTAGAAAGTATAAACAAGAACGGTAGGAACTATCGGGTTAGCTTGGTTAATATTCTTACAATAGTAGGAAGTTCCCAAGAATCTCGTCACTTTAGTGATGAGAGGTTCAATCGGCTCAAGATGAAAGTATATAAACTACCTAGTAGGTAGTGAACGCCAATGTTCGCTGACGTGTTCCCATCTTTGCAGACGGTAACGCCAATAAGCGTTCACATACACTACATACGGAAAACCATACTCGTACATGCTATACACCTCCTTTCGCAGAAGTCGTATTTCAAACTTTGGAAAGACTGGTGGCTTTGGATATGGAACAGATGTGTTCCACGGAGTCAATTATATCATACTTTGTGGAACATATCAAACAATTAAATATAAGAAATAAAATATAAATTTCATTTAGATGCGATATATTAAAAAGAAAAGAAGCTACTACGGGCGTGTAGTAACTTCCTCTCTATCACTACTCTCCCTTTCTGAAAACGTACTTACTATTTGAACAAGCTATCGAATTTAATTCCATCGTGAAAATTAAAACTGAAATGAAATTCTTTAACTCTCTTGGAGAAGATACGATGTACCGTAAAGAATCCTAATCCAAGTAGTCCAAAATTCAGTATAAAATTTAGTACGGATTCAACCATGTTTCACCTCCCTTCGGTTGTTATCAACTTTTGGGAAATGATTTGTGGAGAACCCACATAGATTCGGTATTTCCATAAAGAGGTGACTCACTTTCTCTGTCTTAGCAGAAAGCTTGGTTAATAGTTACACTTCGAAGATGACTTCGATTCTTTTTGATTATATCGCATAAAATCAGATAATTCAACATAATAACAAAAATATTTCCAACTTGCATATCACTTTCTTCTTTTGTATAATATAATTACATTTTAATTCAACAAAAGATTATACGAAAGAAGGAAATGATATGGGTCAGAATGAGAAAGATAATAAAAATTTTGAGATTCCAATTTTTGAGATTTCAGAATTATATTCAAGAAAAGCACCAGAAACTAATATTCAAAATCCACATCAAAAACCAATTAACTTAGAATATATGACTGGTGTTAAAAAAGGTGGTGACAAGAAATAGACGAATTTTATAAGTTAATAGAAGGATTGCCATTAATTTTACAGTATATTGTTCCAGGTGCAATTTGTTGTTATTTGTATAGATATACAATGGGAATTAAAAAGGATAGTAAATATATTGCCGTCATAAGTTGTATGATAAGTTATTTACTACTGTCGTTAATATCACTTTTAAGAGTAGGAAATATATTATATATTGCTAAACTACCAAATACTCCATTTGTAAATTCTGCATTATCTATTTGTATTGGAATAATCATAACAATAATTATCGTAATTATTATCAATAGAAAATGGTTCAATAAACTTTCAACGTGGTTATTTAATAAAACACCATATGAAAATATATGGATGGATGCGTTAGATTTTAAGAATGGATCAAATCTAAAAGTATATTTTAAAGATGAACCATTTTATGTAATTGGTCATCATCTTACACATGAAAATAATGGTAATGATTCATGGTTTGTTATTTCTGCATTTACTAAAATTGATAAAAATACAAACCAGATTTACAATAATGAACCATCATATAACGATAATCCCGATGTAAAATATACCTTCAGATTATCTGATGTAGAACATATTGAAATATTTTAAGAGGTTACTAATTCAATTTAGTGACCTCTTTTATTATGTAATTAAATAGAAAATCGTAGTTTACTCTCCTTTCTTTCGGAGAGTTTTTAATTTTGTAAGAAAGGAGAATAAACTAATATGGGTGTACCATTTCAAGTTGACGTAAATGTGACTACTCATGGAGCAGAAAAGGTTGATGCGCTTGAGAAAAAGCTTAATGCTTTACAGACCAAGGGTGTTGATATAAAAGTTAATGTTGATGGGCTTGATAAATTAGATACTTCTAAGTTAGATAAGCAAGCTACTTCGGCTGGTAAACAATTTTCGCAAAATTTTT
>DBKX01000406.1:4187-7263 GCA_002297865.1 Lachnoclostridium sp. UBA739 | reverse complement strand
ATGTATGAGAAATCAGGAGGACAAGTAACATTATGAATAAGTTAAGAAAAGGTTTAGTAATTGCAGCAATGGCAGGTCTAGTATTTTCTGTTAATGCCCCTGCAACTCAAGTAGCCGCAGCAACAAAGAGCTACACAACATCTGTACAATCTACTACAGCAAAAAAAGGTTCTACATTCAATTGTGGAAACTTAAAATATAAAGTAACAGGAAATAATACAGTCACATGTACTGGATTTAAAAACAACAAAGTAAGTGCAAAGTCTTGTACCATTCCAAGTACCGTATCATGTAATGGGAAAACTTATAAAGTAACAGGTGTAGCAAACAATGCATTCTCAAACTGTAATAGTTTAAAATCTGTAAACATCGCAAATTCATGTAAATCAATTGGAACAAATGCATTCTCAGGTTGTGGAAATTTATCAAAAGTGAATCTTGGAAACGGTGTAAATACAGTATCCAAAAATGCATTTGCTAACTGTGGAAAGTTAAATAAAGTAAATTGTGCTAACAAAATCTCCAATTTAGGTTCTAACTGCTTCGGTGGAGCAAAAGTTTGCTTTAAATAAAAAATAATATATTGACAATGCGCATTTACTATGGTACAATTCATATTGTTGTGTTAATAAGAAAAACAAAAGCAGAGTATCCACTCTCACCTTAGCGCATGAGCGACTTGGGTCATATTTCGAATTGGAATGCGCAGAGCATTATATAGATAACGAAACGTGGATGGCTTTTGCTGTCCACGTTCTTTTTATGTCCATAACTTGTTGGATTTAACCGGCAATAGAAGCAACTAAAAAAATGAAAACCTTATGGATGTGCAGGACCATTAGTGAATTAATGATTAATGAGCAGATCAGGGATAAAGAAGTTCGTTTAGTTAGTGAAGACGGCGAACAGTTAGGAATTATGTCTGCCAAAGAAGCGATGAAAATCGCTAGAGAAGCAAACTTAGATTTAGTAAAAATTGCTCCACAAGCAAAGCCACCTGTGTGCAAGGTGATTGATTACGGAAAATATCGCTACGAATTAGCTCGCAAAGAGAAAGAAGCTAAGAAAAAGCAGAAAACAATGGATGTTAAAGAAATCCGTTTATCCCCTAATATCGACGAAAATGATCTCAATACTAAAGCAGGTCAAGCAAGAAAGTTCTTATCCAAGGGTGATAAGGTTAAGGTTACACTTCGTTTCCGTGGAAGAGAAGTTGCTCATATGGGTATGAGTAAACAAATTCTTGATAAGTTCTTCCAGAAAGTAGAAGATATTGCAGTGGTTGATAAGCCAGCGAAAATGGAAGGCAGAAGTATGATAATGTTTTTAACAGAAAAACGTTAACATAAATTGATAAGAGCAGGATTCAGATAGGAGGAAATACAATGCCAAAATTAAAAACAAAAAGAGCAGCTGCTAAGCGCTTTAAAGTAACAGGAACTGGAAAATTAAAAAGAAGCAAAGCTTATAAGAGACATATCTTAACAAAGAAAACTACAAAGAATAAGAGAAATCTTAGAAAAGCAACAACTGTAGATGCTTCAAATGTTAAGACAATGAAGAAAGTATTACCATATCTATAATTTGGTGATAAGGAGGGAAATGAAAGATGGCAAGAATTAAAGGCGGTATGAACGCTAAGAAAAAACACAATAGAGTATTAAAACTAGCTAAAGGTTATAGAGGAGCTAGATCAAAACAATATAGAATTGCAAAACAGTCTGTAATGAGAGCTATGGCTGAATCTTTTGCAGGTAGAAAGCAAAGAAAGAGACAATTCAGACAATTATGGATTGCTCGTATCAATGCTGCTGCTAGAATGAATGGCCTTTCTTACAGCAAATTTATGTATGGTTTAAAATTAGCTGATGTTCAGATTAACAGAAAAATGTTATCCGAGATGGCTATCAGTGATCCAGAAGGATTCGCTTCTTTAGTTGAAGTTGCAAAATCTAAATTAGCTTAATAGAAAAAGAAGTAAAAGGCAGTCGTATATGCGATTGTCTTTTTTTCATTCACTTGAAAGAAGGAGTCAGTTTTGATTGGAAAAAAGGATAGATATAATAGAAAGCAGGTAAGTGCATGAAAAAAATGAATCAAGAAGTTTTTGAAATGCAGAAAAAGTATTTTCAGAGCGGAAGTACAAGGTCAGTGGAGTTTCGTGCGCAGCAGCTTAAAACCCTAAAACGGATGGTAAAAGAGCATGAAGAAGAGATCATGGATGCAGTCTATCAGGATTTTGGAAAAGCAAAGTTTGAACAGTATTTAACAGAGATTGGCTTGTTTTATGATGAAGTTAATTTAGCGGTCCATAAGCTTAAGAAGTGGATGAAACCAGAGAAACAAAAATTGCCTATTACACATGTTCCATGTAAAGGAAAAATAGTACAAGATCCTTACGGTGCAGTATTGCTTATATCACCGTTTAATTATCCGTTTGGACTTATTTTTATGCCGCTTGTTGGGGCGATTGCTGGGGGCAATTGTGTCATGATAAAACCGTCTGAGTACACAATTCATTTTGTTGAGGTATTAAAAAAGCTTGTTCAGGAATATTTTGAAGCAGAATACATTTATGTGTGTGATCCGTCTGGGGGGAAGGACACTGTAAATGAGCTATTGGAGTACAAGTTTGACTATATCTTTTTTACTGGTAGTACAGCAGTAGGAAGAATCGTAATGGAGAGAGCGGCGAAAAATCTGATTCCTGTCACCTTGGAATTAGGAGGAAAATCACCATGTATCGTGACAGAGCATGCAAACATTAAAATGGTTGCAAAACGTATTGCATGGGGGAAAATGCTTAACGCAGGGCAGACTTGTGTAGCACCAGATTATGTATGGGTACAGGAAAATGTAAAGGATAAATTCTTGCAAGAACTAAAGAATGAAATTGAACGGCAATATGGTAAGAATCCAAAAGAAAACAAAGAGTATTGCAGGGTGATTAATGCTGCAGCTGTAAAACGACTTAAAGGATACCTGAAAGAAGGAACGGTTTATTTTGGCGGAGATTATGATATTGAAAGACATTATTTTGGTCCAACGATACTAGTTGACGTGAATGAGCATATGG
>DBKX01000406.1:0-4174 GCA_002297865.1 Lachnoclostridium sp. UBA739 | reverse complement strand
GATGAGATTTTTGGACCAATCATGCCAGTAATGTCTTATCGGAATATGGAAACAGTTATGGACTACATGAAGAGAAACCCGAATCCATTGGCATTGTATGTTTTTACAGAAAAGAAAGAGGAAGCAAATTACCTGATAGAAAATATTCCTTCAGGTGGTGTTATGATAAATGATGTTCTAATTCATGTAGCTACATCAAAGTTCCCATTTGGAGGAGTAGGACAGAGTGGGATGGGGTATTATCATGGTTATCATGGTTTTGAAACATTTACTCACAAGCGTACTATTTTAGATAGAAAGACATATGTTGAATTTCCTATGAGATTTGCTCCATATTCCGATTACAAAATGAAACTCTTTCGATTTTTAATGAAGTAAAATGAAGTAGGGAGAAGTTTGAAATGATTTTAGACAGAATAAAAAGGCTTGCACAAAAGAACGGTCAAGAGACTGCATTTACTTTTTTAGATAAGGGAGAAAATCTAGAACTTACTTTTGGAGAGATTTTTGAGAAAGCATCCTCACTTGCGGTGAGTTTAAAAAAGAATGGTTTAAGGAAAGGAGAACGAATACTGATTTTGTCGGACCAAAGTCCGGAAAATATTATTGCTGTTGTAGGTTCCATGCTTGCAAAAGGCGTTTTTGTAATGGTGCCACCACCTGTAGATGAAGGAAAAAGAAAGCGTCTTCAGTCTGTGTTAAAAGCATGTGAGCCTAAGTTTTGCCTTGTAAGCCATGACTTGCTAGAGAAGATGACAGAGCGAGTTTTGACAGAAATTTTAGGTGAAACAGTTTGCTTGCTTAATGTGAACAAACAGAAAGATTCTGTGGCAGAAGATATAGACCTTACAAGAAAACAGGATGATTTGGTCTATATTCAATTTACATCAGGTTCTACCAGTGAGCCAAAGGGGGTTATGGTGGACTATGGTAATTTAATGAGTTCCCTATACGATTCGGGTGCTAGTATTCCTAGAGAACAGGCTCGAGTAGGGCTTTCCTGGCTGCCGTTTTATCATAACATAGGATTGTTATGTATCATATTGCGAAACTTCTATAATCACACACATTTTTATATTATGAAACCTGAATCATTTTTAAAGGAACCCATGAGCTGGTTTGAAAATTGCGCAAAATACAAGGTACAATTTACCGCAGGGCCAAATTCTGCTTTTGCACTCTGTGCCAATGCTATAACAGATGATATAGCGAGAAAGATGGATTTGAGCAGATTGCGCTACGTGTTAAATGGATCAGAACCTATAAATTATAAAACGTTACAGGCGTTCGCGTATAAGTTTCGCCTGACAGGACTTGATATAAACTGCTTTTGTCCGGCTTATGGTTTGGCAGAAGTTGTGTGTGGAGTAACGACTGCATCAGGTGGTGTAAAAATTGCAGAGATTGATTTTGAAAGCTATAAGAAAAATAAGTTTGTTCCGGCTGTGGAAGGAAAGCATTCTAAAACCTTAATCAGTCAAGGAACGTTATTTAGTAATACACAGGTTCGTATTGTAGAACCGTCAACTTTAACATTGTGTAAGGACAATGAGATAGGTGAGATCTGGATTACTGGTGGTTCTGTGGCCAGGGGATATTGGAATGTTCCGAGAGAGAAAGACTCTACGTTTCATCAGCATTTACAAGGAGATGATAAGGAGTATCTCAGAACTGGTGATTATGGTATTATATACAAGGATGAGTTGTATGTCACAGGCAGAATAAAGGAAATGCTGATTGTAAATGGCCATAATATTTATCCAAATGATATTGTGAACGATTTGTATCATCAGATATCTGCGCTATGTGGATGTAGTTTTGCTATTTTCCAAACAGAGATAGATGAAAAAGAACGTGTGATTTTTTGTATAGAAGGACAGTTTCAGGATGAGATTACATATGATAGGCTGGTAAGACAGATAAAAAGTGTTGTACAGGCTGTTTATGATGTGTCACCATATGACATTGTTTTTTGCAAACCTTATTCTTTCCCTAGAACAGACAATGGAAAAGTGAAAAATGCACTTGTAAAAGAGATTTATTGTAATGGCCTGTTACATAGTTTATATTCAAGCTGTGCCAGCGTTTCCATCGCTGAGGTGGAAACAGAAATGGATGCTGTAGAGTGGAAGATAAAAAACATTTTTGAATTCATATTGAAGATAAAGGTAAAAAGCCGCAATGATGATTTCTTAGCACTTGGTGGAAATTCATTTGATTCGGTAGAGTTGGTTCACATGCTCAAAAAGGAATTTGATGTGGAACTAGAATTTAATGATGTATTAGAACATGCCAAAGTGAAAGAATTATCTCTTTTGATTAAGCAGAAGAAAAAACATGGAGAGGTATTTGTTAGAAAGTTTAATTTATATGAAGATGTTGTTCTTCCAGATGATATTCAGATTCCAGAAATGTATGAAAAAGAACTTTCTCAATGCCAAATAGTGTTTTTAACAGGAACAACGGGTTTTTTGGGCGCGTACCTGATTCAGTCGTATCTAGAGCAAACTAATATGAAACTGTTTTGTCATGTGCGTGCAGAAAGCGAAGAAGCTGGATTACAAAGAATTTGTGAAAATATGAGACGTTATGAACTTTGGGAAGATGGCTATGAAAAGAGAATTGTTGCGATACCGGGAGACTTAAAATCTGATAAACTTGGAATGAGTGATGAGTGGTATGAAAAAGTGGCAAATGAAGCGGATGTAATCTTGCATAATGGAGCGTTGCTTCATTTTCTGTATCCGTATTCTTATATGGCGGAAACCAATGTAAAGAGTACGGTAGACTGTATTCGATTGGCTTGTACAGGGCGTGTGAAATATATGGGATATGTGTCTACATTCAGTGTTTATGATAATCCGAGCCATTTTCATAAACATGTCATGGAGGACGATCCCCTAACAAGCAGCGAGGGATATCTTCTTCCGTATTCCGAGACAAAGTGGGTTTCCGAAAAAATTTTAGAAAAGGCACGAGAGCGTGGAGTAAGAACAATTGTGTTCCGTCCTGGTGAAATAACAGGAAGCACTGCGACTGGGAAATGGAACTTTGGAGATATGGTTAGTCGGAGTATTGTGGCATCTTTGGAAACAGGACAAATTCCATCGCCATTTAGCAATTTGTATATGACACCAGTTGATTATATTGCCGATGCAATTGTCTATATGATGCGACAGGATACTGTTTGGAATCATGCGTATAATCTTGTGAATCAGAAAATTATGAGTGGAGACGAACTGTGCAGGATGGCGAAGAAGATGGGGTATTCTATTCATATAGTTCCGTATGAAAAATGGCGCCAGCAGCTATTTGAGTCAAAGGACAAGGACAATGCACTTAAGGTGTTAGAAAATCTTTTTGAGGCTGATATGGAAGATGAATCTTGTATTATTCGTCGCTATTCTGATGCAGAACCGACCTTTGATGTATCCAATACAATGAAAGTTCTGAAAAATTCGGGTATCACTTGTCCGCCACTATCGGAAGAATTGGTGGAAAAATACATTCGTAATTTGGTAGAACAGGGCGTTTTGAGTAAATAGAAGAAGAGTAACTTCGTATATTATGAAATAAAATACCTTTCTTCATCTGGACTTTTGTTGTTTAGATGAAGAAAGGTGTTTGTATGATAGATTAAGTATCTTTTTCCTTGGGGTTAAACAAATTGGTTTCTTCTGAAAGTACAGAATTTCCTTTACTGCTTAGGGGATTGCTTTCCCAGTCAAAAAATGCATTATTATCTGGGTTTATTCCATTGGGAATGAAGTCATCTGGAATACTGTTTAAAGGGCCATTCTGTACATCTTTGTAGCCTTTTTTGTGTTTTCGGTGTTCTTCCATAGTATTAACCTGCTTTCGATGTTTTTCATAGTGTTTGCAGGATAGAATAAAAACATGCAAAAAAAATAAAAAAGTTCAAAAAAGTACTTGATTTTTTGGGTAATGGTGATTATAATATAAACATATTCCTCGATAGCTCAATGGTAGAGCACACGGCTGTTAACCGTGGGGTTGTTGGTTCGAGCCCAACTCGGGGAGTTATTTTTTTGCTCGTTAGAGTGAGGATAAAAATCAAAATGATTGTTGACTTTTTCGGTGGAAAATGTTAATATAGTTTTTGCGTGATAACGCATAATTGAATACGCAGTTGTGGCGGAATTGGCATACGCGC
>DBKX01000046.1:280-2828 GCA_002297865.1 Lachnoclostridium sp. UBA739 | reverse complement strand
TTTCAAGCTTTTTGCGTGCATAATTAATATCAGACTCATCATCTTTTTTGTTCACCACACTATTAGGTATCGTAATTGCTCCCAGTGTATTCATCAAATAGTACGGCATCCTCTCATTATAAAGCGTAACAGCCTGCTGCAGCATTCCGTTACCTAAATAATTCTCAAGCAGAACAATAAACTGCTCGTTTGGATTTTGAATAGCCATCTGCCTTCTTATCTCATCAAATTGTAATTTCATTATCTGGACTCTACTATCAACTATCTTGTCATCTTTCTCTAGTTCTTCCATCTTGGAATCAATTGAATCGAAAACCACATCTAAATCCTGAAGATCACAAACTGCTAATTTGTTGCTATACTGTTCCATCGCCTTCAATAACTCATCAACTGCATCTTTATTTTCTTCATTTTTCTCACTTCGCCCTAAACTTTCCCTTAATGAAGTAACACGTCCATATTTGATAAAATCGCTTACTCCATTACTAATATCAAGCATTGCATATGTAGAATTAAGCGAAATAATTTCCTTATCTTGTTTACCGTTAATATTGCTATAAACAATTTCGTTTATATTATATTTAGCCAACTGTAACAGCTTTATTAGCATAATGCATAAGAAGCTGAAATCTCTAGGTCCGCCTGTGGAATCAATATAAATTGAAAAATCTTCATTTTTAGCACTATATTTCTCTTTTAGATTATTCAATCTGTTAATCAGCTCTTGTATTTGTTCTTTATTGGCATCCATAATCTGAGAATTCTCATTTACTGGAATGGCATCTACAGAAACATTTTTGATTCTGGACATTTCTGCAAATCTCTTTACTCTTAGTTCATAATACTCGGACTCTGATAACTCTTTCTCATCCTTTTCTACATTTTTATAAGGAATATCCTTTTTCAAATTCTTTATAAAAAGCAAAGCTCCAATTATTACTTGATTATACTTATTATAGAAATCATTAAACCTTTGTCTCTTTTCAAGCGTTTTATTCTCCGTTGCCTTTGAACGAAAATAGAAAACATCAACCGTATACTCTTGTCCATCCGATTCTTCCTTTATACAATCGAATATTGCTTGAGTTCCTGCTTCATTTGTTAAGATACCATAGACATCTTTTTCTTCCTTGGCCACTCTCTGCTTGTATTTCAGCATCTTTAGTTCTCTTTGAAAAATACTTAAATAACTGACTACAATATAATGCTTCAAATCATTTCCTCCATTCCATACCCAAATACTAGTCCTAATTTGCTGTTTTGACTTCACACTGTTGGTGGTTTTAAAATGCGCTTATCATACACGTCATTATCTGGATAGTCAAATATAACTATATTTTATCATATATTCCATTTTTATTACCATGTTCCAGTTTGCTTAAATTAAATTCTGAAGCTTCTCAGTCAATCTTTTCCTCTAATATCTTTCTCCATAATACAGCTGCCTTATCAGTTTCTTCTGTATTATAAGCTTCTTTGGCTTTTTCAGCCGTCCTGCATACTTTCATATAAAATTCATTATATTGCTTGTCTGTCACTCCTTCAAACACATTATATGCTGGCGGCATAAATCTGTAATGGATGTATCTAGCATCGCGCCTATACGTAACCATATTATTGAACGTTCTTACAAGTCCCTCTTCTACAGTTCGAATTCCATCAGGGCAACACTGTCCAACAAGGCACTCCAACGGGTAACCTTTTAAACGCTTTGCAGAAGGTGATTGCACTCGTCTCCACCATTTTATGCATTTCACAACTTCTGTAAAATGATCATTACATCTTGCATTCTTGGCATTTGTCCAATTATTAATATGTACGGGATTTGTTTGTATCCATTCATTTTTTCTTCTATCTGGAATGTATAGAGGTTGGCTTTTCCAACTATTCATTCTATCATAAGGGTAATTGTTTGTATTCACCAACCAAGGAGATAATGCCGGTGTCACATCCATATGCACATTAGGTAATCTTATGCCCCATGAATGCGTTTGTCTTCTGCAGTAGCCTTTATAATATGATTTTAAGAAAGGGTATAAGACTTGTATTAGCTCATCTGGTGTGAAGTCATTTATATCTAACTTCATCACTACAACTATGTCTACATCTGAATGCTTTCCATATTTGTGCCTTACGATAGTGTTCCGTTTATAACTTCCTTGTAAAAATGCTTCTTCGATAATTGGTGATAATTCATTATCCCGTTGTAATTGTTTTCTTAGGGTCGTATGACTCTTGATTAATTCACTTCTTTGATTTGGTGTTAGGCTTATTCTTTTCAAAAAATCTAGAAAATAAGTTGCTAATGGATCAGCCATATTGTTTATCTCCTTGTGGTTAGAAATTGTGGTTAAAATAATGAGACTTTACTTAAGAATATCTAGTCAATTTGTTCTTGAATTGTATGTTAAGAGCATGTTGCTGATTTATAAGTCCCATATCTTCGAGATACAATTATTACAATATTTCAATATATCTCATGTTACTGTTCTATTAGATGCTCAGCATCCAAGAGGGCAGGGAACAACGTTTCAATACATCTCATGTT
>DBKX01000046.1:0-141 GCA_002297865.1 Lachnoclostridium sp. UBA739 | reverse complement strand
ATCTCATGTTACTGTTCTATCTGGATTTACATTAACTCTTGGTTCATATTGTTCTACGTTTCAATACATCTCATGTTACTGTTCTATGTCTACTAGCATCTATTTGCATAACAAGACTTCAGTTTCAATACATCTCATGTT
>DBKX01000136.1:2517-2692 GCA_002297865.1 Lachnoclostridium sp. UBA739 | reverse complement strand
ATGTGCAAACAGCAAATGGAAGAATAAAGTCTGGTGCCAAAGGCATAGGAAGATTTGCTTTGAACAGGTTGGGCAGCCAAGCTGTTATGTACACTCATAGAAAAGATCAAGAATCTTTTGTTTGGAATGTGAATTGGAATGATTTCAATGTTCCTGGAAAGAGAATCAATGAAAT
>DBKX01000136.1:0-2496 GCA_002297865.1 Lachnoclostridium sp. UBA739 | reverse complement strand
TTCTTATCTGGATTGTCAGAACGATTCAACGTGTCTTTGCCCGAGTTTAGCACAGGAACAATTTTGAGAATATCCAATCTCTCAGATAAATGGGGAGAAGAAACCATTAAGCATTTGTTTAGCTCTCTACAGGATTTGGTTCCTCCTTTTAATATTCCTGCGTTTAGACAATATCTATATGCTACCAATGTCTTAGATTTAGGTTTGGTAGAAACAAAATCATACGAAGATTTCGACTATAAAGTTTCAGCTCACTATAACAATCATATATTGGATGTGAAAATAGAAAGAAACGAACTGGATGTTAACGCTCTGGCTACAGAGTATCGAGATTTGTTTTCTTTGGAAGACATGCTGCAATCACCTTATTCCTTAGAAGATTTCAAGAGAGGCTTCTTTGAACAGCAAATATCATTATTGGACTTAAATGTAGAAAATAAAATCTTACTCGAACGAAACTATGATAAAATTGGTGATTTTCAATTTGATTTCTTTTTCGTGAAAAATTCAAAGTCAGATATAAAAAGCGAGAGTTCAGATGCTAAATATCCATATCGTCTTTTTTCCCCTACACATAGACGTCCTTGGATGAAGAGAAATGTGGGCGTAAAAATATATCGTGATGGATTTCGTGTACGTCCTTATGGGGAGAATGGTGATGATTGGCTACACTTAGGGGATAGGTATGCAAAGAATCCTGTTGGAGCAGGACACAGAAAAGGTGGTTATCATATACGGCAAAATCAAATAGTTGGTGCAGTAGAAATATCTCGTATAGACAATGTTTATTTACAAGATAAATCAGGTAGAGAAGGTTTGCAGGAAAATGAGATATTTGAAGTTTTTAAAACAATACTTTTGGGTATCATTAATTTGATGGAAGTCGATAGAAATACGGTTATGTATAATCTGTCTAAGTTATACGATATAAAAAATCCAAAAGAAAAATCCAAAGAAGAAGCAGACAAGGCTCAGAAAGAAGGATATGTAACCATAGAAGCATTTAATGCTGTTAGTAATGGTTATTCCGTGCTAAAAGATGAATTGGAGGAAAAAGAGACGGAGTTAAGGTTACTTAGAAATTTGGCAAGTACAGGACTAGTTATAACTTCATTTTCCCATGAACTTAAAAACTTTCGTAATATAGCAGAGAAGCGTGCTGATATGTTAATTAAGATGCTTGATTGTATAACAAGTGAAAGCGAGCTTAAGGAAAAAGGAATAAGCCCATATCAAAATCCATATGAATTTGCAAAAGATTTAAAGCAGAAGGATAGCCAAGTTAGAAGCTGGTTATCGTTTTCCATTAATTCTATTTCTTATAATAAAAGGGCAAAAGCTTGGATAAATCTTCAAGAGTATTTTACTAACTTTTATGGGACTTGGAAAAGTATTACAGAAGAGCTACGTATAGATTTTGAAATTATAGGCTTTATACCTGATATGAAAATAAAAGCCTACGCCATAGATTTAGATACCATATTTAACAATCTTATATCCAATTCTATTTATGCAATTAAGGAACGTAAGAGCATAAGTAATCGTAAAATAAAAATACTTGGGCATTTAGATGGCGATTTGCTAACAATACAATTCTCGGATACAGGAAAAGGGTTGGATAAGCAATATCAGGAGAATCCATCTAGAGTATTTGAAGCCTTTGAATCATCTAAAGTTGACAAAAATGGCACAAAGATAGGAACTGGTTTGGGATTGTATATTGTAAAATCAACAGTAGAAGAATTTAAAGATGGAGAAGTACATGTCTTACCTGCGTCTGAAGGATTTAGCATAGAAATTAAATTAAAAAACAACGCTTGATATGGAAGAAAAAATAAAATTGGGCTATTTGGATGAGGATTATTCTAATAGAGTCTTATTCTATGATAGTTTTAATGGTCCGTTTGATGTTGTTATGTTCGATAAATTTGAGAAAATCGGAACATTGGACGATTTGATGGCTGAAATAGAAAATAGTAAAATAGATGTATTGGCCGTCGATTACAAAATGGCAGAGTCAGGTGTCGTAACATATAATGGAAATGAAGTTGTCAATATGCTTTATGAGCGTAAACGCTATTTTCCTGTATTTATGATTACTTCCCATATTACTACCGCTGTGAATAACATGAATGATGTGTTCTTGATCAATGATAAAAATAGTATATACAAGTCTGAAAATTTACCGAATGCTATCCAAAAAATAGAAGGTGCTGTTCTTGCTTATCGAAGGAGACTGAAAGGCATAGAAGCCAGATGCCAATATTTGGAAAATAAGCAAATGTCAGAAGAAGGATTGAACCAAGACGAAGAAAATGAATTATTGCGTTTGCATGTAGAACAAAGTGCAATAGACCCAAAAGCAAGTCCTTTAAATCCAGATATGCTTCAGACACAACCTATAAAAGAGCTACAGGAGTTGGTAAAAAACACAAGAGAACTTTTAAAATCATGTCATTAGAATGATGAAATTTAGGGAAGGAAAGCCACAACGGC
>DBKX01000014.1 GCA_002297865.1 Lachnoclostridium sp. UBA739 | reverse complement strand
ATTTGGCTGCTGCTTCCTTCAAACCATTTCTTTCTAAGGTTCCGGTCACAAGCATAATCAAGATAAAGATTGCAATGCTTCTATTGGACACAACGCTAGAACCTAATGTTGTTAAGAAACCTGTAATTCCAAGTCCACCAACTAATGCCGTTACAAGTGCAGCACTAACGATAATCAGAATAGAATCTAGTTTTAATGCAAACCCAACTATAACAATTACAATGCCAAGTAATTTAATAATTTCCATATTAGTCTCCTTATTACATATTTTGCACTTTCGCAAATATTCTCTACTATTATACTATAAATCCTCGCTAATTTCGACAATTTTTTTCACTTTGTAACATTTTGTTAAATTTAAGCATATTCCTAGTAAGATATTACTTGAGGTTCAAAGGACAATTTTTAACCCTTAAAGGCCAAAAGATAAAGACGTATTCGTAAACCAAAAACTAAAGATATTAGGTTTACTACACGTTCAGAAAGTTATACATTTCGAGGAACATTAAAAGAAATGCTGAAAAGGTTAGGTCCCTCGTTTGTATGGATTTGCAGGTCGGCTATTATAAATATTTACTATATATTCACAATTAATAATGGAATGGTGGAGTTAAACAATGAAAAAATTATTTTCATTTCACCTATGAAAGAGAGTGTGACTTTTCTTATAGATGTGTTTTGGCTTGTTGTAAACTCCTAAAGTACAAAAGATGTGGTGAATGATATGTTAAGAAGAATGCATTTGATACCTTGTTAAAAAGGGCTGCTGAAAAAGTAGTTTATGAAAACGTAAATTCTGCTTGTTGTTTCGTTTATTATCAGCTCAAACTTCCATTAGGGGCAGAAAAGTTAAAAAAAGTTGATAATTGCATTTTGTAGTTAATCAGGTGGCTTGGCCTAACCATGTACGGCTAGGGCAAAGACAGCAATAGGAAAGGAAATCATGGATATGGAACAAAGAGCGTGAAGTCTATTGTAAAACGGTATCATGCAACAGTCGTTTATTGGAAAGATGATACTCGTTTTTATGTGAGAGTGATTATACCATGTAGTTAAGATGTGAGAAAGCTTCTTAATATACTCATATTAAGAAGCTTTAGTAGCAACATTATAAAAACTCTCTGCTCTTAAGATTCTAATTTTGTTCTCCCGATAAACTGTATAAAGCATAAAAATATTTTTTGTTCTTTAATAATTCTCCAAATGTTCCTGCTTCAACAATGGTTCCATTTTGAAGCACAAAAAGCTTATCAAATCGTTCTAGTATACTTTTTTCCAAGCTATGAGTAACAACAATACTAGTTAGTTCATCCATTTCTAGTATCTGTGTCATAACAGTCTTTGCTGTTTCCGCATCAAGGGCTGCTGTTGCTTCATCCATAAGCATAACAGAGGTGTTCTTTAGTATGCATCTTGCAATAGAAATTCTCTGTCTCTCACCACCAGATAAATTGATTCCATTTTCACCGCATAAGTAATCAAAACCTTTTTCATGAATCAATTTTTCAAGTCCTGACATCTTTATGGCTCGATTCACTTGTTCTTCATCAAATGATTTGAACATTGTAATATTATTTAGAATCGAATTATCGAAGATAAATACATTCTGTTGTACACTAGATAGTAACTGGTATAAACATTCTCTCTTTATATCTCGTATCTCCTTTTTGGCAATGTAAATATTCCCCTCATAATTTGAGAAACCTCCCATTAACAGATTCAGCAAAGTTGATTTTCCACTTCCCGAACCTCCTACAATTCCATAATGTTTTCCCTTCTCAATCTTGAAAGAAATATCATGCAATGCATAGTTGCCTTTTTCATAAGAAAAACCTACCTGCTCGAATTGAATACCTTCTCCTATATCGTCAATAACTTCGTCCCCATCTTTCACTTCATTGTTTGACGCATATTGTTCCATTTTTGCTATTAATCCCTTAGCCGCCTTTCTATTGGCAAATAAGGCAGGTAAACTTTGTATTGGTTCCATAACATTGTTCATAAGCTGCACAAAAGCAATAACAACACCTGCTGTAATATATCCTTTAATCGCTAAAAATGCTCCCATCAGAAATACACCGATTTGAATGAACGAACCCACTTCATTTGCAATAATCTTGATGGTTCCTTCCGCGGCTTTTCTCTTCTCTTTTCCTTTTTCAAGATCCGTATTCTCATCACAGAATAGATTTACAGCCTGTTCTTCTGCTTGAAAACTCTTAACCACAGGAAAACCCATTAATAAATCTTTTATAATACTGACAAATTTTTCGTTTTTGTCACTAATACCTTTTTCTAAATGTACTATCTTATCTCCAATAAGTACCGACATCACAATTGGAACAATACATAAGAAAAGAACAACCAGTGTCATCATCCAATTGTACCATATCATTAACAACAGTGCCCCTGCAAAAGAGGTACACATTGATATGATATCAAATAAGCCATTTATGTAACCATTTTCAATAACTGTAACATCATTCGTCAGTATTGATACGTAACTGCTGGTCCTTTCATTTACAAAAGAAGCAATACTCTTATGGGAAAGTAAATTGAAAACTTTATTCTTGTACTGTGACATGGCTCTTCTTACAAAAGCATAACGCACCTTGTTCAATATCATCTGAGTAACAAAAAATACTAAAAACAAACTAATCGTTTCAACCAAAATAGTAATCAGTTGTTTTACATTTCCTCCTGTGGATGCATCAAGTAAAACCTGCATTATATATGCATAAACACAGGACAAGATATTTACGATTATCAATAATACTGTACTGACTGCGAACAGCAACTTATTGTTTTCAAAAAATACGGAAGTATGTTCCTCTTTCACTTCTTTTCCTCCTATTATTTTTTCAACTATTCACTCAAAACACTGTTAAATTTAAATCTTATATGTTCTATCTGATATCTGTAGCCTACACAATTGATAAACATTGTGTAACATTCAAAGTTGCATAAATCCGAATATTCTCCATAACCTAATATAATTTTAACCATTCCAAATATAAACAATATCGCAAAATTAATTTTACTTACCTTGCCAAAATTCAATGATACTTTGTAAAAACGACTCTTTCTAAGTAACAATGGAACACAACAGAAAATACCAATTCCTAGACACACTCCTTTTATAAAATCATAATAAATATACAAAAGAAAATATGATAAAACAAACGTTCCTTGCACCACCTTAGTTGCATAATTTAAAATAAGCTTATCTGAATTCAGGCCACTTTCCTGATACACAAAAAAAAGGAACGGATACCCTAGTAAATCTTTTTTATATATATCCATATTTTGAAACATCTTCATTTTATGCCATAAGCTGCTTTCAAGCTTTACGCCATAAACCATAATTATTGAAATCAACATAAAAGAAAAAATATTATCACTCTCAAAACTGCAATTACTTCCATATGCTAGTAAAAAATTAAATATAAAAATTCCAATATACATTATGATATCATAAATTTTTATGTGAAATCTAAAATTCCTTTCTAAGCGTTTCACTTGTTTCATTGGCTTCAACATAATAACGATTCCACTAAACATCTTTTCAAACTCACTTACTGTTAATACCCTTTTGCCTTGGGATGGATCGTTAAAATAAACCTTATCCTTTCTTCTGTTTTTATACACAACATAATGTCTGCTCTTTAAATAAATAATACAAGGAGTATTATTTCGAACTAATGTTTGTATATCTATTTTTATTCCAACTGCATAAAACTGGAATTTTTTAGCTACTTCGATTAAATGCAAAGCCGAACATCCTTCTTCTGACAAAGAAAACGCAGAGCAAAGTTCATTATAATTTATATCCATTTTGTAATACCTCAACAGCATCAATAAAGCTGCTACTGCACACTCATTTTTGTTACGTTGGTAGATGTTCTTTATTCTTCTACGATTTATATATTCTTCTACATCTCTAAAATTCGACATATTCAACAAGCTCCTAAAACTAGATGAATTCTAATCTTCTACATAATTCATTTCAAAATACTTATATATTATAGCAAAAATAGTCTTTTTCTTTTGTATCTATAAACACAAATTACTTAATACGTTTCATGTTAAAGCTATTGTTACGCTTTTTCAATATATAATGAACCAATCTTTATACCACCAACAACTTCTTCTAAATCTTTTTCTTCAATAAATTCTAATTCTAATTCATCTAATTCTAATTCACTGTATTCCTTTTTCATTTTATCATCCTTCTTTCATTTTTTCTTTGACT
>DBKX01000407.1:3158-10987 GCA_002297865.1 Lachnoclostridium sp. UBA739 | reverse complement strand
CGATTGCTGCCGTAGGTTCATCAAGTACAATAATATCACTGTCACGGTAAAAACCTCTGGCTATGGCAATTCTCTGCCACTGGCCTCCTGATAAGTCAACCCCATTAAACTCTCTTGATAGCATCGTTCTAAGTCCATCTGGGAATATGTCCTTATTGTTCATATCAATATCATTCTTTAAAAGCACATTCTCAACTTCATCCTGATTAAACGTTTTATCCATCTCAGAAATCATGACGTTCTCTTTTAAAGTCACCGCATATCGCTGATACTTTTGAAAAACTCCTGAAACTCTGTGGAATAATGAGCGATAACTAACCTCGTTTACATTGGTATCTCCAATTTTTACATATCCATCAGTTGGTTTATAAAGACCTGTTATCAACTTGACGAGTGTTGTTTTACCTGCTCCATTTTCACCAACAATTGCAACGGTCTCTCCCTTTTTTATTGTAAAATTCAGATTGCGTACTACATCTCGATCCATATTGGGATATCGAAAGCTAACATTGGAAGCTGTAATGTCTGCTTGTTTATCGAATTCTTTATCTGGCCTGTTATCTGATTTCATATCTAGAAATCGCAGAAAATTACGAACTAATCCAAAATCTAATGATATATTGCCGATTACCCTACTTATGAACTCCTCCATTTTGCTAAAAAGCATACCAATAGAATTATAAACTGCTACAAATGCTCCTACTGATATTTCACCTGCAAGGAGATATTTCACTAATAGATATAAAATTCCTCCATACCCAATTAACGATAATGTATTACAGCAGAAATCAATCTTTGCTCCTCTTTTATTCGTTCTCCAAACTGCTCCATTAAAACCATGAATCGTCTGTGTTAGCAGATCCGTAATATAACGAAAGGAACCTAGATTTCTTGTTTCCTTATAGAATTCCTTTCCAGAAGCTGCATTGGCATACGCATCCATTTCCCTTCGCATTGGTGCTACATCATCCTCTAAATTAGAGAAAATAGGAGAACGTAGAATCTGTCCAATAAATACAGGCATAAACACGAATAACATACATAATATCAGCATCGGTTTCAAACTAACCAGATATATGCTCATAAAAATAAAATATGAAAAATACCTTGTTACTATTGCAGCTACAATAAAGAGAAATTTCACTGTAGGAACGGCTCCATTTGCAGCCTTATTAATATCATCAAGATTTCTAGGATTTTCATATTCAATCGGATCTATCGTTGCAGATTTTCTATTAATTTTTCTATTTAATTCTCCTAGAATACGTTGAATATGTATCTGCAGTGAATAATCGTCCATATTTTCCAGAATATCAGTAAACAGAATACCTGCTAGATAAATAGCAAACATCCATATGCATTTCTTTACCGTTTCTGTTCCACAGGATGCTTTATAGATTGTGTCAAAGAACTTCTGGCTAATTACCACATTTATACCAATAAAAATACCTTGCAACAAACTTACTGTACGATTGAAAAGGAAGTAAGATGGTTTCACTGCAATGCACATGGGAATGATGCGTTTTATCATCGTTACAATATTGATATTCTCTTTTTCTGCTTTCTTATGATTCGCAAGCATACATATCACCCCCGTCTTTAGCAACTACGCCATCAGCTTCTTCACTATCCTTATACCAACTAGCCTGACTTCTATACATTTCTGCGTAAATGGAATTCATTTGCATTAACTCATCAAATGTACCTTGTTCATGTACTTTTCCATCGGCTAAAACAACGATTTCATCAGCAAGTTTTGTGGAACCTAAACGATGGCTAATAAATATTGTGATGCTATTTTTCTTTGAAACCGAATCCTGATTTAGAATTTCACCAAACTGCTCGTACACTCTGCATTCAGATATTGGATCTAACGCTGCTGTCGGCTCATCCAGAATTTTTATAGGTGCTGGACTTATACTAAGCCTTGCAAGGGCTATTCGTTGCCACTGTCCACCAGATAAATCAACACCATTTTGTTTCACCTTTGTAATTGGTGTATCATATTTTTGCGGTAATCTATCTACAACTTTGTCTAAGCCTAAAGTATGAACCGCATTTTTCACTTTCTCGTTCCCGTTACTACTGTTAATATCTCCTATTGCAATATTATGATAGAAATCTAATGGATAACGACAAAAATCCTGATAGACAACAGCAGTCAATGCTTTTACTTTCGCTTGGCTGTAATGCCTAAGTTCCTTTCCATTTATTAATATTTCGCCTGTATAGTTATCATATAGTTTGGTAAGCAACTTGGTTATCGTTGTCTTTCCTGCACCATTGATCCCAACAATTGCATAATGTTTTCCTGCTTCAAATACTTTGCTAAAGTTCTTTAAAACAAAAGATTGGCTCCCTGGATACTGGAAACTGACATTACGAAATTCAATCGATTTTAATTGAGATATTGTAGTAGCTGGACAAGCTGTTGCTTCACTTTCCTCTTCAAAAAGCAAGAACTTATTCAAGTCTTTTTGATACTCTAATTTATATCGATATTTTGTTATAATAGATGGGATGCTCCACCGTAACTGTTTGCTTAGCCCCAATACTGCGTTTGAAATCGCTGTAAACATTCCAATCGAAAGAACAATTTCCCCACTAGCATTCGGATAAATTGCTGCTGGAAGCAACATTCCAATGACGATCGCTCCACTAGCATAGATAATCAAACCTGCGAGTGTTCTGTCTATATACCCACGCTTTTCGACATTTTTACGTGCAATTCTTGCATATTCAAACTTGTCCTTATACTCCTCGTCCATTTTGTTTGTATATCCATATACATACCGTTCCTCTACTGTTTCTCTTTGAGTAAGTATTTGCGATATATACTTTACTTTTCTATCAATTTTGGTAAGTTCCTTATCGACCGTATATTTTTTATTTCCGATTTTATAGGAAATAAGAAAAGATGGTATACTGGTAATCGCAAAAATAACCCCAGTAATCTGTGACTGTCTGCCTAGAATGATAAGAAAGCCAACAACTTGAACCAAGTCATCCCAAAATTCTAGTACTAAGTCATCGAATTCCTGTAACTTCGTTTCAAACTCAGTTGTTACACGTTCCATAACATCAAGACTATCCGGATTCTCGTAATACATATACTTTTTTACAGCTTTCTTTTCTGCTAAAGCTGGCGCAACGCATGCACGCATTTTATTGATTTCAGCAACACTGACCATATTCATTACGATTTCCATGTATTTGTTAAAAATCTGTATTGCAATTAAAGCAACTAACCAGACAACTACCTCTCTTGTCGTCTGATGTTTAGTAACAGCTGCTAATGCCGAATCAACAAAGTTACCAACTACAATAATACTTATCAGGGGAATTACTGATATTATGAGATGATAGGCAAGCTTCAGCAAAGCAAAATTAGGAACTAAACGAATATACAATTGCAACATATCCCAATATCTATATTTTTCCTTTTTAAATAACACTATAAACGCCTCTCATTCCTTATTTTCAATCCTTGCACTCATCTGGCCAGAATTCTCCAAAACTTGTCTTGATGCCCGCTTTCTGCATCGTATCTTGTAATATTTCTATTGCGATATCTGTAGTATTTTTTTTCTTATTTCCTTTCCACTCTATCTGCATTTCATGTTCAAGTATCATTTTTTCAAAACGTAATCGATTATCTCTAGAAATAATGAGTTCCTTTATATGTAAGCTCTTCATAATTTGTGCTAAAGCTTGATAATCCTCCAGATTGTCATTAACACCTGGCAATACAATATATTTTAGGGTAATCTGTTCTGGATTCGAACATTTACTTGAATAGCGATTCAGATTCTGTAACACGGTATCAAAATTATTCACGCCCTTAACCTTAAACCAGGTTTCAACCGTTCCAGCATCAATTGATAAATTGATTACAGCTTTTGGATTTCTCTCTAAAATAGTTGCCAGTTCTTCATCAAACTTGAAACAATTTGTAAGAAACTTGGATGTCTTATCGGCCATCAATTCATAGATTCTTTCTTTAAATGGGTGGATGGTCACTTCTCCTGAGGCAACTTGCCATAGAGCATCAGGTGCAATGATACCGGATTTTAATGCACATTCAATCGCACTAAACATATTCTCATAGGCTTTTCCATTACGGCTATAATCAAATTTTCCTGAATCACTTGAGTGAACCACACAATAGATGCATTTGCTCTGACAAGGTGCTGGATACATATTAATGTTAACAAAATGGACATGTCCATCATCTTTACTCTTCATTGGGTTGAAAAACGGGCATTTCGCACAAGTAGTCAAATACGTTGACTGCTTGCTTTCTTCCATAATCCGATTACGCTCTGCAATTATGTTCTGAATGGAGGTCTCTGGGGAATCTTCAAGTTTTACCCCTGGTGCTAGTGACAGACAGCATAATTCTATACATCCGTCAGTATCAGCTCCAGACTGATGACCATTTACCCCATTAAAATTCATATGTAATTTTTCTATGTATGTACAACTTCGGTATTCTTGCGTCTCTCCATTGAATAAGTCATCATAATGTTCTGTTAAAAATTGATAGACACCATTCTCATTATTATCGTATGCAGTAACGTAATCTGCTACATCTTTTGCCTCTTTCACTCCATTAAGCATACAGACACCTATACCAGAATTTTTGATTAACTCAATGTCCGTTCCTGCATCACCAATCGCTATGATATCCTTTTCTTCAATATGATTTTCCTCTGCTATTATTTTTATAGCATCCCACTTATTCACTTTTCCCACAGATATATCAATGATATCTTCTCTGCCTTTCCATCCACAGACTATAATATCCTGATAATTTGCCATTATAATTTCTTTTACTTTATTACAGTATTCTGGTGAAATGCTAATTATAATTCGCTGAATATCACAAATCTGTTCTAAATCTCTTCCTACATAGAAATATGGCAATTCCTTTTCTACCATAATACCCTGAAGGTACTGATTCTCATTAGAAAGCAAGTATGTCTCGTTCTCTCTAGAAAGTACAATATTATCTATTGCATACTCTTTCTCATGTTGAAATAGAAACTTTAAAATTTCATCTGCTTGTGCAATACATTTCTTGAACATTGCTTTACTATTTTTTAAATCATAGACAAGCCCACCATTATGACAAATGATATTGTTATCTAGATCAAATGTTTTGTAAATCTGATAGGCATCTGATAGCGAGCGTCCTGTTGCAATATATACAAGGTTATCTTGTTTAATACGTGCAACTGTCTGTTCCAATTCTTTTGATACTTCGTAGTTATCATTAATACAAGTTCCATCAATATCTAATACCAGCATTTTTTTCATTCTCTATTCCTCATCTCACTCTCTGTTTTTAATTAAATAATGAAATACATGTACTGGATGACCATATTTCTTAGAAAACTCTTCGTAAAATGGAATTTCTCCAACTATTCTATATCGCTTTTTAACTAATTCTATATCTCCCCATATATCTATTTCCTTATCAACATATTCAAAAAATCCATAGGAACGTCTCCTATATTCAAGCTGACCTGCTGGATTCAAAAGCTGCATTGACGACAATACTTCATAGTAAACGATTTCGCTAGCCCCTACTACGTTTGCTACAAATAAGTCAAACAACTCTTCCTGTACACCAAAGCCAAGCCGAAAATTTTTATATGTCTTCTGGGGTATGTAGCTCTCACTTAAAATGAGCTTCATTACTTCCTGATTGATCGTATTAGGATAAATATATGGTATTACATCCATTACATGATCACCGATGTAGTAATCAGCTGTCTCCTCATCCCATGACCATGTTTTAATCTTGCTTACAATCTCAGCTTGATCGTGAAACGTTACATTCAACAATTCGGCACTGCTCATACTGATGACGATTTCCTTACCTGATGAGATAAGTTGTTTGATTGCCTCCATAATCTGCGGAGATTCTATGTCTCCAATAAATAATACTCTACCCATATATATCACCAACGCTAAATAACTTTTTGCTAACCATATAATCGAATACCGGCATATGAACTTTTACAATGGTAATCCTTAATTCCCCAACCTGTGTATGGGAATCAGCCACAAATCTTTTATGTAAATGCGCCATCTGCTGAAAATCTAATACTCCCATACGAAATAAGTTCATTGTTGAATAATTCACATGCATATTCAAAACTTTATTACTCTGTTCAAGAACAATATTACTGATACATGGAGTTGGGACATTCTCCCTATTGTCTTTATAAGGATCATAAATAGGAAGAACAATCGGCTTTATATTTTTTCTTTTCTTTAGAACCTTTATTGCATAATCATACTGATTTACTTCCGTAACACCGTATGCATATAACCGACTCATTTCCGAGAACTTTCCAGGGTTATCTAGCTGTTTCAGATAATATTCAAGGCTACTCTTAGTCCATAGACAATAATCACTCACTTCTGTATCACATATATAATCCTTCGCCCGAATAACAAGATTATCTAAAACCAGATATTCCCGTCCACACATATTTGTACGATATGAATGTTCCAGAAAATATCTCATTGCTTCTTCCCAGCAACGATTGATAGATTGTTCGTTAATCACGCTTTCCCTCCTCAATACGTTGGTATCTAACTTAACTACAGTATTTCTGTAGTGGCATTCACTTGATTCCAGTTTTCGTATTCCTGAATAATTTTTTGTAATGCCTCGTTGAATTCTCCATTATTCTCCACTAAAACTGCCTTATCATGTCCATCCGCATACTTCAAATATAATTTTCTTAATCGACGTAGTGACATCATATTCTCAAACTCATTTGCCCCTCCACGTTGCTCTATTCGTTGTTCTATTACATTCAAATCCGCATTGATAACAAACGTGATGTCAGGTTCAAGGCACATGTCATACACGATATTCGTAAAATCATTCGTTGCCATCCATACCTTGGCATATAGTTGCTGGCAAATTGCCCAGCGATCTAGAATAGTAACGGTATCACTCGAATCTTGTTGTTTTATCAGTTCTGACTGTTGCAATAAATCAAAACTCATGATATAGGAACCAATTACATTAAGTTCATGTTTCTTATCCTCATGCTGCTCAAAAAATTTCTTTCGAACGGAATTATAATTCTTCATAAATTGAGTTTTTTGATTGAGTGCTTTTATAATCTGCACTTTTTTCCCCGTACTTACCACATATTTAGCAAACTCTGAAAGCAACGTTGTTTTTCCCGAACCATCAATCCCGACAAATGCAATAATCATAGATAACCTCCTTTCTATAATGCTATCTACATCACTTATTAAAACATTTGATTTTTATAGGCTTTTCTTTTCCTACCATCCAATCCAGATTCCCATCAATTTTCTTTTCGTATTCCTGAAGGGAAATCTCTCCTAAAACAAAGTCTTTTAAATATTCCACTTCTTTCACTGGATGTTTTTTTAAGAAGATTTCATGACTATTTTTTATGCATTCTTCATAAAATCCATTGTTCCTAGCGTGAGCAATATGAATATTCTCCGCCTTTAGATTATTGCGAAAGACAACCTTCTTTTCCCATAAACGATAGCCTAATTCGAAATGTTCAAATCCCCATTCTGCAAAATCACGATCAAATCGAAGATCATCTAATGTTGATTTCCTTAAAGCCATATTTCCTGACATCGTGGAAAGCCAGCACAGATGACTACTGGTATAGCCATTTTCATCATACATTTTAGAAATTGCACGGTAGTAAATCGATTTTCTTCTTACTATGTCTTTGGTATCTATCTTGAGTTTATCAGCACTTTCATATGTTTCCGCATTATTGCCAATACTTATCACAGACTCCTCTGTATCGAGT
>DBKX01000407.1:308-3132 GCA_002297865.1 Lachnoclostridium sp. UBA739 | reverse complement strand
CATGCTCATCAATAAAACTAGGAATCGGTAACCGGTCACAATCGCAAAAAATCAGGATTTCACCTTGTGCGTATTCAATTCCAACATTTCTAGCAACTGCTCGTCCTGAATTTACCTCATTCTTTATGAGCTTGATTTTTAATTCTCCATGTTTTTCACATATCGAGTCATAACATTCCACTGATCCATCATCTACAATAATTATCTCAAAATCTCTTAGTGTAGTCTGTCTTTCAAAATGCCACAAAACAACATCTAAGGATTTATATTGATTATAGGCAGGTATAATTACACTAATCATATTTATCACCTTCTAATATACTAATGATTTTACCTATTAACTTATCTCGCTTTCTTGCAGACATCACTAGCCCTTGCCTATCATCTATATATTCACTTTTTTCTGTGAAGACATACTCTTTGCGATTAACAAAAGCATATCCGTCATATTCATGTAGCATTTGAATTACATTAAATTCAGAAATCTGGCGTATAAAACTACTCTGCAGAGTAATTCCTTTGCTTCGATTTCTAATATTTCCCATGACACAACACTGTTCTTCTGCCCACTCATATGTGTCATAGAAATCACTTGTATCAATGACCTCTTTCTCCCTCATATTCTCATCCAATCGTCCCCATATGTCACATTGTTCTGGAAACAACAGGATTACTGACTCAAACAGTTCTTTGTTTTTGCTAAGCAGGATATTACCAGTGCCTGATGCTATTGCTGTTATTCTAACATCTGGTTTTATTTTCTTTAGATAACTAACAACCTCTACAAGCACCTCTTGCATAGATTCAAAGTTAAGTTCTTCACTACTTCCATCACTATCGCCTGAAGCTGGGAAGTCGAACATACAGATGTTGTATTTTCCCTTAATCTGTTGCATTATCTGGGTAAATAGGAATCCAGGTCCTGATTTGTTCTGAAATAAACCATGTATAAACAGGATGCACCTAGATTCATTTTCATGTTCAATTAGCTTTATACATGTTTTCCTTTTCCCTTGTAGAAAGAACTCTTTCTCTGTATCTGTTCCCAAACGTGGTAACTCAATATGTTCCTGATGCCATTTTACAATGCTATCAATCAATTCTCGAACCCATAGTTCTTTGGTATAAAGATGATCCGCATCATCAATCAGTGTATAAGGCCAATTTCTACTAATCCAAAATTCCTTGCTGTTTTGTGAATAAATATCAGCCGTTGAGTATATTCCAAAGTATTTGGTATCCTCCTCCAGAGTTTTGGCGTCAACAAAATAGTCCTTATACTGCTCTACAAGACTCCAGCTTATCCATGTTCCTAAGTCACTATCATAAACCAATCTTTCATTCCTTATCCTTGGTCTATTTATTTTATCAACAATGGATTCCTCCACACATAAACCATTACAAGAAATCAATCCAACAACGTCATCTCTTTGCTCTGCCACATGAAATGCAAATTTTAATCCTTCACTAAAGCAAATGAAAATAATTTTCTTCATATATCCGAATGAAGAAAGAACCTGCTCGGTTACTGTATTCAGCTGCTCAGCAAATAATGCAAAATCATTTTCACAATAATCTCCCAAGTTACTTCCGCCGCCATAAAAATCAAAGCGTAAGACTGAAAACCCCTCAATGCATAATTTTCTCGCTATTCGTGTAAACATTGCACGAGAATCTCCACGATCCCCCAGTACACCTGGCACGATTATAGTCAGATATGGATTCTGTAAATTAAAACTACTATGTAAGACAGCATTCAGCTGCTCATTCTTATATGTAAAAGCCAGATTAATTTCGCTAATTTGCTCATTCTTCACTATCATACTTTTTCACCATGTTAATAATAGCATTCACACTAGACATATTTTCTGCTGTCAAATCTTCATCATCAATCTCAATGCCAAATCTATCCTCAAAAAATGTTACTAACTTCAATATAGCTAATGAATCTAGTCCCTTACTCATCGGCTTCATAGAGTAATCATCAATTTTAACACCAATAACTTCTTCAATAATTTCAACTATTTGTTCAGATTTAATCATTTTGGTCATCCTCTTTCTCTAATATTGTTTTAAAATCTGGTGAATGGATTATTAGAACAAGCATCTTCAAATAATCCTTCATTCCTGGCATACGAATCAAGAATCTAATATTCTCTGCATGCCGTAATAACTCTAATACACAATGAACTTGCATATAATAATAGATATTCTTTTCTAAATCTTCCGTATAGTTTTTACCATAGTAAGCTTCAACAAACTTCTTTACCAGCACATATCTTTCTGGATTCATTTTGAATGTTTTAGAACCATAATAAAGGAATGACAATACAGTATTGGAAACATCCTCCATAACGTCCCCATAATGTATGCTATCGAAATCAATTAGAACAGTCTTCTCACCATCGGATACCATGTTCTCTAAAATGGTATCACCATGTAATATTGTTTTATCCTGTCCCGCGTACACATCAACAATCCGATATACATCGTCTTCACATTCCAAAATCTCATTTTTCATAGAATATTTGCTTTGATGAAAAAACGGAAAAAGCGAACGTGCTAAACTAAGTTTATCCCTCGTAGTCGCTAACCCTGGCAAAACATCCATAGAAGATGCCACTCCATGGTATTTTTGCAAACACTCGGCTACTTGTTTATACTGCACGACTTCACTTCTTTTTCCATTCACATATTCGAAAACAACATATATTCGACCTTCAAAAAAGAAATGAAACTCATTAGAATTCAATTTTCTAACTGCCCTGCCTACCTGAATGCCAGCCTCCCATAAAGTCAAATAATACTGCCATAGTCTATTCAG
>DBKX01000407.1:0-282 GCA_002297865.1 Lachnoclostridium sp. UBA739 | reverse complement strand
TCTTTTACTATGTACTGTTTTTTTCTAGAATCTTTTATTACATAACTTTGTCTAAACATTAACCTGGTAATAGTTTTTGTTTCTACAACATCTATGCCGTAAGATTCTTTCAGAATGTCTTTCAACGCTTCTTGCACACCCATAATATACCATTTCCTTTTAACTCAAACTATTTTTGCCCATTATATGTTATTTTTGTTTATATGTCAACTAAGCAATATCTATTCAAGGTGAATTGTAAAAGGAGATTCCCATTTGTAATTCAAAAATCCCATTTCCACC
>DBKX01000270.1 GCA_002297865.1 Lachnoclostridium sp. UBA739 | reverse complement strand
TATATCTTCTAACAGTAGCGAAACTTCATATGTTACCATATAAAGTAATTATAGTCTCTACGCATTCTTGATTTCTCAAGTCTTTGCTCGGTCTTATCCATCTCTGGATTTTAACCGATATAGCTACTTTTAATGTCGGCATAGCCACATACCGACAGAATCTGGATCTTGTACTACACTATTCTTTGATATTTAGTTAGAATCGCAACTTCTAACTGAAAATTAATCATTGTATTTTAACTTGCTTTTTGATTTTCGATATAATAATTATTTACAAATTCATCCCATTGTTCTCTGGTATTATCACCGTAACCATAAATAGAATGAAATTTTTTATGTATATTCTCAGTAATGCAAATATATTCTCCATAATATTCCTGTAAATCTAAGAACGTTTTAACAAATAGATCTAATTCGTCTTGAGAATATAAATCTAAATCTTCATAAAGTGGGAAATTTAATAATTCGATGGTCTCTAACATTAAGAGATTGAATCCATAGATATGATGAACAATTATATTAGAGCGAGAACCAGATAATGCACATGTGTAATTACATTTTTCTCTATATCGTTGTTTCCAAGTAGTTAATTTAGCTCTCATATAATTATTAAGTGTACCATAATTATGTTTTTCAAGTGGACGATGCAAATCTAATTTATAAATTTTTTGAGATATTGCATATGAAGTTCTATGTAATTTTTCTCCAATTTGTTCATCCGTCATGGTTAAATAATTATCTCGAATAAACTGTTCTTCTTCTTTTGAATAAGTATTGGTCAAATAAAAATAACTTAATAAATTTTGTTTTCTTGCTTGACCTAAAATGGATAAATAAGTTCTATCGGGGAGTAATTCAAGTACATGATTAATTGGATATTTAGAATATGTATCAATTAATATCTGAACTTCTTCTTGGCTCCACACCTTACTTTGAGTAAGTCCTAGACATTGTGCTTTCCTTCTTATTTCGTCATAATCCCATTTATCAGAAATTATTTTTGTAATTTCTTCTTTGGAAACTTTGCCATAATACTTTTTCAACTTTTCAATATCTTCATGATTCCACGAATTATCTAATATTTTACATTCCATAGAGCAATAATGTCTTTTATTTTTATCATATTCTGATTTGATTCTTTCAAATGGTTTACCGCGATATTCACATTCACAATCAACTCTATTTTGTTGTGCCTTTCCTGCACACTCTTTGGAACAATAAATTTGATCTTTATGATATGTATCAAATCCTTTATGGCATGATGGACATTCCTTATGTAAAATAACACTATGTTCATTTCTGTAATCGTCATAACATTTTCTGCTGCAAAATTTTTGGATATCTTTGAATGAGTAACAAATTTCATAATCTTTACCACATTGTTCACACTTCTTAGTGACAGCAGTTTTCTGAAATTCATTTGCACATTTTCTGGAACAAAATAAATGTTTATGTTTACCATTCTTTAAATCATTCAATTTACTTTCTACGACAATAAATGGTTTTCCACAATTGTCACATTCATATTTCAACGATTCTCTATATTTTGTTTTACAGTTATTACTACAAAATTTGCTATTTTCTTTATAACTTTTATATGGTCTTCCACACCATTTACATTCAAATGATTTTGCTGGCATAATTTATCACCTATTATTTATCCTTTCTGTATTTATTTCTGTACATAAAAAGACACCAGTGCTTTAAATAACTCTGATGTCTTCGTATATTTATATGTAGTTACTCCGTTTACTTCTTTTACAAAAGAGTAATTAATACCTTTTGATTGAAGATATTTCATTTCTGGTACATACTGTGTACTATATTCTTTATCAAATTTTTTCATATATTATCCTTTTACAATGATTAATCTTCCCATATGTTTCCATATGGAATAGACTATTTCTTCATCTCCTATATAAATAGGAGAGCAACCTTTTCGATTTAAGGGATTCTCACCCACGCCTTTGCGATTGCGCCCTACGATTGTTGTCATAGATATTCAGGATTTCCACCTTTATTCTCGTGTCTATGACTCGACATGAATCTAGTCGTTGAGCGTTCACCCTCGACTCAAGTACCGCATGGTCTACGGGATACGTTAGGGTGCTTCGTTGCATGATCTTCCAATCCTTACGTTTTCAAACCATCATATAGTGGTTTCCCCTATATTGTGGTGTAAGGCTCTATGTATTTAAATACACGGATAGGATTAGCCTATCGAGGACTTACCTGCAATTAAATATGTTCTATATGTATGTCGCCATACATTCAGCCAATATAGTTTAGCTGCTGTAATTAAAGCTACAGTTTCCTCAAATGTGTTGTTTGCAGCTTTCATTGATGAAGCGGATCGTGTTAAACCATCAAAAATACCTGCGGTATCAATCGGTTCTGTATTTGCTCAAAAATTGTTACTCTTTTTATTTCTCCATAAAATAAAAAAGGAATAGGTCATTTCTGCCTATTTCTCACGTTTCATATATTGAATTTTAGATTATTGCGTGAGGTCAGACTGTATATTCATCCTATGTAATAGGAGAGTAACTTCACTAAATTGTGTTACCACAATAAAGCCCGCAGTCGTTAAGGATTCTTGAATAGTCAAGTCTTTCCTTGGTCTGAACTATCTCTAGTCTTTAACCAATATAGTTACTGTCAATTCTCATATGAGAAAAGCTAATACATTACTGTACTAGGAGGCAGCTTATGTTTACCTCGTTTACTACATCCACAATCTTACTTGCTTCATCTGCTTCCATCTGGAATCCTTTTAACGTAGAAATTAATCCCTGGGAAGAGGATTCCTGGGTCATATTATCGCCTACTTTTTGAAGCAAAGTAGTAGTATCTGATAATTTCTTTGCATCATCTAAGTTATAGCCTAATCTACTCCAGTCAGCAGTACTACTAATAACATCACTAATAGTTGAACCATATTTTTGTGCGCTATCCGCCGCTTCATCCCAATATTGAGATAACTGCGTATTAGACGCATTACTAACTTTCGTCAATTCAATTTGCGCAGCATTTACATCTTTAACAGCACTAATCATTTGAGATGGAATTTCCATTCCAATATTTTGAATAGCACCATAAATTCCTGTAAACTGAGCAATCTGCCCTGCGGCTCGTTTAAATTCATCCCATCCAGACTTTCCAGTAAGTCCTTCGGCAGAAATACGAGACTTTAAATTTGAGAATTGATTTGTTGCTTCCTGACGGTCTTCAACTGTTAAAGCGTTTTTTCTAAGCTCTTGGACAGATCGAAGCTCATCTCCATATTTTTTCAATGCTTTTGTGTTAGCATTAATATAAGTCTGAACTTCATTTGCATCTTTTTGTGCAATTCCTTTTCCAAGTGTTTGTGACTCTGTATTAGAAATTTCAGTAAAAATGTTCTTTAACTGCTTCTTTTTCTCGTCATATGTTTTTATCATGGAATCCAAATCTTTTCCTAAAATTTGCATTCCTTTATTTTCACCAGTAGAGTAAAAACCATTTTGCATATCGGTTTGCATAGTTTTTAACTCAGCATTCATTTTTCTGGCTTTTTCTAAAACTTCGCTACTTTGATTTGCATAATTAGATAAAAATTTATCTGCTTTAGCGTTTCTAGCTTCAAACTCATTAGAGTTAATTCGTTTTTGTGCAGATTCAATTTGCTTTGCTTGTCGTTGTTGCTCTTGTTCATATTGCTTTGCATAACGATTTCGCTCTTTTTGAGCAGTTTCAAGATTCTTCTTGTTTTCATTTATATAATCTTTCGCAAGCTTTGTTGACTCTTTTTCTGGTAACCCCATGACGGATTGAAGAGTTTTTGATATTGATTCTACTTCTTTTTCAGCATCTTTTTTCATCTGAGCAAAATCAATAGGATTGTTAATTTTTGATTTTCCAGAACTTGAACTAAATCCTTTTGAAAAATTTT
>DBKX01000219.1 GCA_002297865.1 Lachnoclostridium sp. UBA739 | reverse complement strand
ACAATGACATTCTCCTTCTTAGCCAAATCCAGTACATATTTTAAGACCTTGCCTGCATAACCTCTTTTACGATATTTCTCATCCGTCACAACTGCGTAAATATACCAGAATCTATCTTTTTTTGTTCTTCTGCTTAGTTCCCCTTCTATAACTGTCAGCATCGAAGCAACTTGTCCATTTTCAAGGTACACAAATTGATTTTCATATTCGGTTTTCCCTTTTAAATGCTGTTCAAAAAAGAAAGAACTGTATTCCACACTGTCACCAAAATACTTGGACCATAATTCATTCATTCTTGGCAGCATATCTGGTGTTGCTTTGGTCACCATATTACTTTACTCCTCCTCAATTAAAACAGCATTAAACTTATCCAATAAAATATCAGGATAATAAGATAATTTTGCCTTTCTAAGCCCTTCATCTCCTGTATCTTCCTCACGATTCACATATTCATAATCCTGACAGTTATGAAGTACAAACTGCTGATTAATCATTGGATACGCACCTTGTATCTCATGAAAAGCTTTTTCAATATGAATTACATAGGTATTACTATTTAATGGCTCTGCAATTGTATATGCAACCACTTTTCCTTCTCGTTTTAGCATCCCGCCTACTAATCCTAGTTCATGAAAATAACGAAAAGCTTCTTTCACAGCCTTCGATTCGTCCAATAAGGATTCATCCTCTTCTGTTATATATTTGTCTATCCACTCCTGATTCATCTTTTCACACTCATTTATATTCGCCGCACTAATTGGCTGGTACTCCCAATCATCAGAATCCTGGAAACGACGTATATGATTTCTTTTTCCATGTAGTTTTTTACCCGCTAATTTACTTAACTTTTCTACTGTGTAGATATAATCACTCTCATCTCTTAATAGTTCAAATTGAAACATCCCCGGAAACCATTCTTCCATCTTAGGAATTTGATCTTTAGTAATTCCTCTTAACATAAACTGATAGCCACGCTCTTTCGCATCCTTCATCATCTCTTCTATTACCTTTTTGGTATCTCCATTTCCTGTTGGAAACGTATATCTATAATTTTTTCCATAACCAGTTCGTAAGCAGCACATTTCATCCACTTTCGCAACCTGTGTGTGGTAAATATTTCTCCAAATATAAACACTAGTAAATACATACTCACATCCTTGAAAGTCTGATATACTCATACACTCATCTATCCATTGTTTATCACTTAACTCTATATCTTTAAAATTTATCATACGTTGTCCTTTCGCTGTTGTCCTTTTTACTACCATTCATTTCCCAATATTAGCTTTTCTTAGTGTAAATGTTCTTTGGTATTATACAAATATCATACAGAATATTCAACCTTTAAAATGTACAAGAACAAAGTATAAGTTCCTCACACCCTCGCGACTTAAGTTCTCGAAAAGGAACTCACACTTTACCGCACCGAACGGATGTTGCTGTTTTTTAGCGCCTAACTTCCTTACCCGTTCGTGTGCATCCAGTCCCTGTTTTTTAGAGAATTTTTTAACTTTTTTATAGACTTTTTTAACTTATAGGAAGGACTCACAGAGGACTTTCCTATAAGTTAAAAACAAGAGACCTAGCAAACCAATGCTACATCTCTTATTATTCCTCATAACTTCTATTTAATATTCTTTACAAAAGCTCTTCTTGACAATAAAAACAGTGACATTTCCCCGTTGAATCTCAAACAATTATATTCTCTGTGCCACAACTTGGACAAAATTTCATATCATGAGTATTTGAAAACAGTTCTGTATTCAAGTCATCCCAAATATGTGTGCTTGCCAAAAAGATTATTAAAAACAATATTATCATCTATTCTGCCTCATTTCTTTTACGCTTCAACATTATGTTTTTGATATAACCCATTACCAAAAACACTGACAGACAAAACACTGAGACTATCACCGTAGAGCAGCCTCTCTCAAAAGATAAAAGTTTAAATCCTCCTGCCAATATAAGATCCGCCAGCAGAACACGTCTTGCCTTCCTGCCGTACACCAAAACTTCCTTCTCATCCAAAGGCTTATTCTGATCCTCTACAGGAGCCAAAGGAATTATAATAGCTGCCGCAGCAATACTTAGTATTACTAAAAGGATAGAGGATCCTGCCAAAATTCTTGAAAATGCTAATATAATTACTACAAGAAAATTGGAATAAAAGAAGCACCTAAGCTGTGTCTTAGCATGAAATCCTCCAGCATTGGTTCGTAGTGGAATATACGCAGCCATAAAAATAATAACTTCCCAAAACATCTTCATTGCTATTCCTATGACTATGGTACAGATAATATTAATCAACGTAATGATTCCATGATGAAATCCATATTCATAAATCTCACGATCTTCCTCTTCAATTGCTCCATCATTAATTAGCTTCACTACTAAACGGTCTACTATTTTCATTCTCCCATCCTCACTTTTTATTATCATTTTTCAAAAAGACCTTACTCCATTCCAGATTAAGGCCTTTCTCTTTGGTTATTTCTTCTCTAAAAATATTTTTCTTGAGACAAAATTCCAGACCATTACCACAAAAGTTGCGACAATCTTAGCAATTAAGTAAGCTCTCTTAATCTTATCCCCAAGCCAGACATCTGCTACCAGATATATTACAACCTGATTGATACCTAGCCCAATCACACTTAAAATGATAAATGCTACAAATTCTGTCTGTTTCTTAATGTCATCTCTGCTCTCAAATACGTACCTCATACTCAGTAAGTAATTCACAATCACAGATACACAAAAAGAAATACAGGAAGAAATTAAATACTGCACTCCAAATACTTCTGTAAGAAATACCATAATACCATAATCAACAACGAATGCAATACCACCAACAACACCAAATTTCATAAATTGTATTATCAGTTTTTTCATCTTTCTTCTCCATTCCTTATGTATTAGTTATATCATATCAGACTTTCTCGCAATTAGAAAGCTATAAATGAAAAAAAAGAGATTAAATCGAATCGTGACTTAATCTCTTTATACGCAATCAATACTCTTTGCTTATTTGCCTTCTTTTGCTATTTTGCAGGCCTTTATTGCATCTTCTTTCGTAAGTGCTGAAATCAAGAAACCGCTGTTATGACAAAACTGAAGAGTTTCTACTCCACTTACTTTGCCGATACTTTCTTTCTCCACACCTCTCCAGGCTTCTGGGAAAGGTATTTTTAACTCATTTGGTTTCTCATCTCGTGGAACAGCTTGAGCAGTGTAGCCGCCTCGATTTGACGGTGCAACCACAAAGTACACTTCCTTTTCCTTTACAAACTTTTTCCACGGTGCTGAACGAGGCATGATAAGAATTCCATCTTCACATTTGGATAATGCCTTCGTTACAAGATCCTCAGCACGATTAATACTTTTAATATATTCTATTTCCTTAACTAAAATCTGATATGCTACTTGTTTTGCCTCTTCAAATGCTTTATCCGAAGATATCGAATAATCCCAAGGCGGATTGAATTTGCCTATCACTTCTGCCAGCTGACTGTCTGCACCTGTATTGTCGTTTAGGTCAAGGCCTTGAATGAACTTTTCATCAAAGCGTTTTGCCTCTTCTTCTCCTACCAGCATTGTTCCGAATTTTCTCCAAAGCAATCCAAACGCTGCATATGGTATGTTGTTCTCTCTTACAGCACGGTCCTGCTGATGATGGTCATATTCACCAAATCCAATATCAAACACGATACCATCAAAATTCTCTGGCACCTCAAATCCTCTTTCAATCTTTATATCCGGATTAAGAATTGTTAATAACGCAGCGGAAAACACATCATCTGCGTGAAACTTACCACTGTGGGTAAATCCTCTCTCAATATCAATATAACGTTTCATTTCATTTTACCTTAAAAACTTTTACCTTTCATCCACTAAATAATACGAATTTGGCATATCTCCATTGCCTTCAATGCATTTTCATGACTTTGTTTTGTAACGCCTGCACAACAGGAAGCATCTACAACAATTGGCACCTCTGGCAAAAATGCTTTCACAAGCATAGCATTAGAAATCACACATATATCGGTACACAATCCTACCAATGAAATTTCCTCTATGGTTTCCATTTTGGCCTTTTCTTTTAAATATTCACCTAAAGCAGCTGAACCAAACGTTTCTTTGTCAAATACAAGAGCCCCCTCTGCTTCCTGTATTTCCTTTATACCAGAAACCAGTTCCCAGCCTAAACTTTTCTCGATACAATGTTCTACTGGAAGATTCTTTCCTTCTTGTGTGTTCAGATAATCTTTATGATGTGTATCTCTTGTGTAAATAACACTTCCATCAAAATTTTTTATTTTTTCAATTACCTTGGGAACAATCGCTACTGCCTCTTGTGTCCCTAAAGGACCATTTACAAAATCTTTTTGCATATCCACAACAATTAATATTTTTGCCATAGTTTCTCCTCCCGTCCTAATCTTTTTCTAATTATACAGGTTAAAAGATAAAAAAACAATGCGAAACTGTCTGCTCATAATCTGGCAGACATGTTTCGCATTGTTCTATATAACATCTTTTCTTATTTTTAACTCCCTTAAAGTTATATATTTAATATTGAATAGAATTTTCTTCGAATCAATAAATAAAATTTTGAAAAGCATCTACAATCTCAGCCCTATCACTCTCATTGGTTCCTACCAATTCAAGTGGCTGCGACAAATCAAGACTAAATATACCCATTATGGACTTTCCATCGATTATGTATCTTCCAGATTTTAGGTCGAAATTGTATTCTACTGAACTTGCAATATCTACAAATTCTCTTACTTTATCAATGGAATTAAGCAAAACTTGAACCTTTTCCATAATTTCACCTCCCCTAGCGAATTCTCTATTTCATGCCAATTCTTTTGAATTAGTCGATGAAGCAAAATTGTTAAACATTTATGTATTTTGTATAATTTTCTAAATATTCTATACACTTAATAATAACTACTATTTCAAACTGAAAACGCAGCTTATTGGAAAGCAGCAAAACTGCTTAGTAAAGGAGTAATCAAAATGACTACGAAATCAAAAAAAGTATTTTATATCGGCTTTTTGTTATCGGTTTGTGTTGGATTTTTTATGCATTCTTTCTACGAATTGAGTAATTACAGTAGAGTTGTTGGCTTATTCTCACCAATCAATGAAAGTCCTTGGGAACACTTAAAACTATTGTTTTTCCCATATCTTATATTTACTATTATACTATATATTTTTACAAAAAGGAATAGCAAAAATATATTATTTGGAAATTTTATTGCAATACTAGCAGGAATGCTACTAACCATCAGCTCTTTTTATACTCTTCATGGTGCCTTAGGTACAAACCTGTTTTTCATAGATCTTTTGATTTACTTTTTCTGTACTGCTGTTACTTATATTCTATGCATATATTTTATAAAAAATAATATTTTTTCAATAAATAACACAATTGGCTTTATGCTTTTTATACTTATGATTCTAGTATTTATAATCTGTACCTTTATTCCTCCTAGAATTCCGTTATTTCAAGATGGATTAACAAAGAGCTTTGGTCTGATTCATCATTAGAACTTTTTTAACAAAAAAACTTGCCTGAAATCAAAATTCCCGGCAAGTTTTTTTATCTCCAATTATTCAGTTATCTACTCTATTTTACCACTCCTGTAGAATCTACAGTCATAACGCCTTCCTCTGCTTTAAATGTTGTAATCTTATCGCCAACTTTATATGCATCGTCCTGCATATCACCAAATGTCTGTGACAGGTCAGAAGTTAAAGCTGCCTGATACCAGGTTAACTCTTTTCCTTTCTCCAATGCAGGTTGAGAAAGACCAACTTTATCA
>DBKX01000093.1:2287-7119 GCA_002297865.1 Lachnoclostridium sp. UBA739 | reverse complement strand
TTGAATAGCTGTGGAGACTGAGGTAACGCATAGAAAGTACCTGGATGCACACGACTTGGTACTAAGTAATCTCTAGCCCCTTCAGGTGTACTCTTGCACAACATAGGAGTTTCAATTTCTAAAAATCCTTCGTCTGCAAGAAATTGTCTTGTTAAAGTAGCAACCTGACTCTTCATGATAATATTTCTTTGAAGATCTGGTCTTCTTAAATCTAAGAAACGATATTTTAAGCGTAATTCTTCTTTGGTCTTAGAATCCTCTTCGATTGGGAAAGGTGGTACTTCAGACTCTGATAAAATACGGATCGATTCTGCACGAACTTCGATATCACCTGTCTTTAAGTTATCGTTCACACCGCCTGCACGACCATTTACTTTACCTGTTACGGCAATTACAAACTCACTTCTTAATTTTTCAGCTTTCTGGAAGTTCTCTGTTCCACATTCACTTTCTTCGAAGATTAACTGCAAGATACCACTACGGTCTCTTAAATCTACGAAAATAATTCCACCTTTATTTCTGCTTTTTTGAACCCATCCCATTACTGTGACAGTTTCACCAATGTTCTTATTTGACACTTCTGTACATCTATGACTCCTTTTTAAGCCGGCCATTGATTCTGCCATGATCATTTCCTCCATTCCAATCCTATTGGATATATCTTTTTATTTCAATCAAAGTGTGTGTTTCTCACACTCTTATGGCTTAACTTTCCTAGTTAATAAAATAAGAGCTGATTGCATCTAATGCAACTTCTGTCTGCTCATGTGTTTCCATATTTTTAATCACTGCTTTGTTGTTAGCAAGTTCATCTGCACCGATAATAACAGTGTTCTTTGCACCGATTTTATTGGCGTATTTCATCTGTGCTTTTACACTACGATCAAGATAATCTGTCTCAACTACGATACCATTAGAACGCATCTCGTTCACAATCTTATAAGCTCTTGCTTTTGCTTCTTTTCCTAAGATACCAACATATAATGAAATCTCTGGTGCTGCTTCAATTTCTGTTCCCTCTTTTTCAAGGAAATAGATAATTCGTTCGATACCCATACCAAAACCTACAGAAGGGATGTCCTGTTTCTGATCAATTTCATGTACTAAGTTATCGTAACGGCCACCACCACATAATGTGAAGCCTTCTTCATTTACAAACTCGAATACAGTTTTTGTATAGTAATCTAATCCACGAACGATTCCCGTATCTATTTCATAAGGAATGTTTAATTCGGTTAATAATGACTGCAATTCTTCAAAATGTTCTCTACATTCATCATCAAGATAATCAATGGTACGAGGAGCATTTGCAACGATTTCCTTGCAGCTTGGAACTTTACAGTCGATTACACGTAGAGGGTTTTTCTTCATACGCTCTCTACAAGTTGGACATAAGTCATCTTCATATTTTTTCAAATACTCAAGTAACGCCTCGTTATATGTCTTTCTACACTCTTTACAACCGATGCTGTTGATATGAAGTTTCGCATTTTTTAAACCAATTCTTTTAATGAATGTTGTGATTAATGTAATTAACTCGACCTCTGCTAATGGGCTTTTGGAACCAACAAATTCTACACCAAATTGATGATGCTGTCTTAAACGTCCACTCTGTGGCTGCTCATAACGAAATGCTGGTGTTACATAAAACATTTTAATTGGCTGGCTCTCTGCATATAAGTTATTTTCAAGATATGCACGAATCGCACCTGCTGTACCTTCAGGTTTTAAGGTAATACTTCTATTACCTTTATCTTCAAATGTGTACATTTCCTTTTGCACCACATCTGTTGTTTCACCTACACCACGCTGGAATAATACCGTATGTTCAAAAACAGGTGTAATTACTTCCTTGATGTTATATGTTCTGCAAAGCTCTCTTGCAAGTTTTTCGATTACAGTACGTTTGTGCATATTGTCGCCAAACCAGTCCTGGGTTCCTTTTGGTCTTTGTGTAATCATGTTGTTCCTCCTTAATCTATTAACGCGCTTATGGCATTTTCCTTCTCACAGATTAAATCCTTCACAGAATTAAACTGTTCAGAATTGATAAACCGCTGAAATGCTAAAAACACTTCCATATCAAAATTCTTTACTTCCTCTATCATTAAATCTATTGCAGTATCGATATCAAATGCTTCCCGGTAAGGCCTGTCCGAAACCAAAGCAGCAAAAACATCACAGGTGCGCAGAATCCTTGCCCCTAGTGGAATATCTTTTTCTTTCAAATTATCTGGATATCCAGTTCCATCGTAGTTTTCATGATGATAATATACAGACTCTAAAATATCCTGTGAAAATCCCATATCTTTTAAAATGTTATAACTAAAAGTAGAATGCATTCTCACGTATTTGATTTCTTCAATCTTTAAAGTATCTTTCTTTCTGCCATATAAATATTTGCAAAGTTTCAATTTTCCAATATCATGAAGCATTCCTGCCATCGCAATGTTGCTGCAGAAACTATCACTTTCTCCTAGTTCCTTCGCCACATAATATGCCAGATTGCTCACGATAATTCCATGGGATATGGCATACTTTAAATCCTCTTTAACAGCTAATTTCATTGCATCTTCTGGTTTTGTTTTCTGCTCAGTCAGACACATTATAATCCCCTTCTATGAACGTTTTCTTTCTCATAATCATTTCTTCAATACGTTCTACATACTCATTTACATTCTTCACATTTTCAATTCTTTGGATACGTCCCGTATCGGGAAATACAAATTTAGAAGATGCCCCTGCTCCTAATGCCAAAATACTGTGTTTCTCTTCCATAATCAGAATATTGTAAATGCCTTCTTTTCCTTCAAGTGCATATCCTACATTTTCCCTGCTGCTGTTTTTACTTCCAGTCGCATTTTTTTGACGGTACATGTAGTATGGCTTCATACCTGCATGTTCTGCAAACTCGTACCCAAGTTCTATCATCTTGTCAACGTCACCAAATGTAAATTCACCATAATGTTCTCTCTGCATATTAAGTATGGCCGCTCTCTTTAACACTAAAGAGTGAACCGTAATACTGTCTGGTCCTAATTCCATTACTTCTTCCAATGTCCTTCGAACATCTTCATCTGTCTCATTTGGCAATCCGACAATCAAATCCATATTAATATTGTTATGACCAGCTTCTCTTGCCTGTAAAAAGACACGTCTTACATCCTCAACAGTATGATTTCGTCCGATGACTTTAAGTGTCTCATCCTTCATTGTCTGAGGATTGATAGAAATTCTGGTTACTCCATATTCTTTTAACAATGCAAGCTTCTCTTTTGTAATACTGTCTGGTCTTCCTGCTTCTACAGTATACTCCGCTACGTAAGTGAAATCAAAAGATTCTTTTACTTTTTTAAGCAATGCTTCTAACTGTCTCGCATTTAAAGTAGTAGGAGTCCCTCCTCCAATATAAATCGTTGCCAGTTTTTTATCTGGCAGACAAGTGGACACATAATCGATTTCTTTAAAAAGTGCCTCAAGATAATGCTCCACATAAGCCGAATACTCTTTTAATGCGTAAGAAGTAAAAGAGCAATACAAACAGGTTGTTGGACAGAACGGAATTCCAATGTAAACACTATAACTATGTTTGTAATCAATTTTATGCAGTAATTCATATTCTTTCTTTACAATCTCATATCCTAATTCCGCTTTCTTATCCGAGACAAGATAACGTTTTTGCATTACCTCGAATATTTCTTCTTTTGTATGTCCCTGTTCCATCAACTCCATAAATAGTTTGGTCGGACGTACGCCTGTTAAGGTTCCCCAAGGAAGAATAACAGGATTTATTTTTGATAGTGCATGGTAAACAGCTTGTTTCACTGCATCCTTGCACAATCTTCTATCAGAACGAGTTATCTGTTCACGTATCTCCTCCTGACAGATGCCATCACGTCTTACCGTAACACCAATTTCTTCCTCTGAAAAAGATAAGAAGATAGAATCCTCTTCTCCTTCAGGCTCAGTCATCTTTAAGACGTGTGACTCCACTGGATAAAATGCCTTCACTAATGCGAGTATCTCATAGGAAAACATATCTTCTGTCATATATATATACATTATGATTCTTCCTTACTTCTATTTCACTCTTAAGCCCTATTCTCTACAAAAGGATTATTGGCCTTTTCATATTTTATTGTTGTTGCAGGTCCATGTCCTGGGAATACATAAGTATCTTCTGGCAAATTCATAAGAGAATTCACAGACTCAATAATCGCACGACTATTTCCTGTTGGAAGATCCGTTCTGCCTACAGATTCTAAGAATAATGTATCACCACTAAATAGACATCAATTTTTCTCAAAATACTGGCAGCAAGAACCTTTCGTATGTCCTGGAGTTGCAATCAGTTTTACTGGAAAACCTGCCGCTTCAAATGTTTCATCTGCTTTCTTATAAATTGCCCCTATTACGGTTGCAGGATTCCCTACCTGCACAGAACAGTTTAATCTTTCATCTTCTAGCATAGCTTTTTCTGCTTCATATGCATAAACTGGAACATGATAGTTTTCCAACACACCACTAACTCCAATAATATGGTCAAAATGTCCATGGGTTAGAAGAATTCCTTCTAATTCCAGACCTTCTTCTCTTAAATACTTGCAAATTACATTTGCCTGATCACCTGGATCTACTATCACTGCCTTTTTGGTCTTAACATTGGACAATACATAACAGTTTGTTTGAACCATCCCTACCACCATGTTTTTTATTTTAAGCCCATTCAATTCAAAATTATCCTGCATACTTAAACTCCATTCCGATACGCCAGGAAAATCAGCCTGACGTTCTCTCAATATCTATAACACCATCTACATTTCTTAGTTTAC
>DBKX01000093.1:0-2232 GCA_002297865.1 Lachnoclostridium sp. UBA739 | reverse complement strand
GCTTGTACGAACGGTCATTGAAGTTACATCAATCTTATCTTCTGTAAATGCTTTTGATACATCTACTAATACACCTGTACGGTTTTTCGCATAAATTTTAATTTCAGCTGTATACAATTCACTGCTTGTTTTTACGGAAGATGTACTCCATTCGGCTTCGATTAGTCGAACTCTGTCCTCTTCTGGCAGTTGAATAATATTAATGCAATCTGTTCTATGAATCGAAACGCCACGCCCTCTTGTAACGAAACCAATGATTTCATCACCAGGTACGGGACTACAGCATTTTGAGAAACGTACCGCCACATCGTGGATACCTTCCACTACAATACCACCTTTGGATTTACGGATGGATGCAGGCTTATTCTCCTTCACTTCCTGTACCGTTTCCATTACACGCTCATCTGTAATCTCCTTGCGGTGTTTCTTCATATAGCATTCCTGTAATTTATTAATGACCTGGCCTTCTTTTAAACCGCCATGTCCCAATGCTGCATAAACAGAATCCCAGTCACGGAAACCGTATTTTTGCATACATGGATTCATAAATTCAGGTTTTAACAAATCACTGAGCACAATGGATTTTGTTTTACAGTAAGCCTGTAACATCTCTTTTCCACGAATAATGTTATCTTCTTTTAACTGTGCCTTAAACCATTGATTAATTTTATTCTTTGCCTGGGTACTCTTAACTTGGGAGAGCCAGTCACGGCTTGGTCCTTTGGAATTCTGAGAAGTCAGAATCTCAATACGATCCCCATTCTGAATCTGATAATTGATATTTACCAGTTTTCCATTTACTCTGGCACCGACCATTTTGTTACCAACTGCACTATGAATGCTGTAAGCAAAATCCACTGGCGTAGAACCTGTTGGTAAATTCTTCACATCACCAGAAGGTGTAAAACAGTAAACACTCTCTGAAAACAAATCCAAATCACTCTTTAATAAGCTTAAAAATTCCTTGTTGTCAGACATTTCTCTCTGCCACTCCAGAATCTGACGAAGCCAAGTTAATTTTGCTTCTTCGTTATCTTTGGTGTTTTTACCGTCACTGCCTTCTTTGTATTTCCAATGGGCAGCAATACCGTATTCCGCAATACGATGCATCTCATAAGTTCGAATCTGAATCTCAAATGGCTGACCATTTGGTCCGATTAACGTTGTATGCAGCGATTGATACATATTCGGTTTTGGCATCGCAATATAATCTTTAAAACGTCCTGGTATCGGCTTATACATCTCATGGATGATACCAAGTGCCGCATAACAGTCCTTTACAGTTTCCACAATAATACGAACCGCGAACAAATCATAAATCTGCTCTAAGGTCTTATTCTGATTCAGCATTTTACGATAAATACTAAACAAATGCTTTACACGTCCATCAATATCTGCATCAATATTGGCATTCTTAATATGAAATGTTACTTCTTCTACAATTCCGTTAATAAATGCTTCTCGATCGCTTTTTTTCGTCTCGATTTTCTCAAGCAAGTCCGTATAAACTTCTGGTTCTAAGTATTTAAGAGACAGGTCGTCTAATTCGATCTTAATCTTAGAGATACCTAGCCTCTGTGCAATCGGTGCATAGATATCCATCGTTTCTCTGGCTTTTTCTCTCTGTTTCTCTGGCTTCATATACTGTAAAGTACGCATATTATGAAGGCGGTCTGCTAATTTTATCAGAATGACACGAATATCTTTCGCCATTGCCAAGAACATTTTTCGTAGGTTTTCTGCCTGTAATTCCACTTTATCTGCCTGGTAGTTTAAATTAGTCAGCTTCGTTACACCGTCTACGAGCAGTGCAATTTCATCACTAAACTCTACGGATAGTTCTTCCACTGTACAAATTGTATCTTCCACCACATCGTGTAATATACCTGCAACTATCGTTTCTTTATCCAGCTCAAGTTCAGCTAAAATAATCGCCACACACAAGGGATGTATAATGTAAGGTTCGCCTGACTTTCTATACTGGTCCTTATGGGCATTATATGCTATCTTGTATGCCTTCTCAATCATGGAAAGATCAGCAGATGGATGGTAGTTTCTGATTATCTCTATTAACTTATCATATAGTATCTCTGGCTCTGTAAAATCCGCAGGCGTTGATAAGCTTGCATGATCTTTTTTCGCTATTTTTTTTGCCATTTCGAGTCCGTTGCCAATTATGTCCATGATATCACCCCCAGCTTAGAATTTTCTCTATTATAATAATTAATTATT
>DBKX01000337.1 GCA_002297865.1 Lachnoclostridium sp. UBA739 | reverse complement strand
CATCTCATGTTACTGTTCTATCAGAGTTAGAAACAGAAGTAAAAGAAATGGTATCGTTTCAATACATCTCATGTTACTGTTCTATATAACTTCTGTTCCTTCAAGCGGACATAGAAGTGTAAGTTTCAATACATCTCATGTTACTGTTCTATAACAGGCTTAAATTTGTGTATGCATGTAAGGAGATAGTTTCAATACATCTCATGTTACTGTTCTATATCTATTCGCAATTTAGTTGCCCAAAACATCTTACCGTTTCAATACATCTCATGTTACTGTTCTATAAAAGAGAGATCCAAGGATTAGTCTCTCTTTAACGTGTTTCAATACATCTCATGTTACTGTTCTATGACTTCCACAGCTCATGTATATCCTAGTAACAGAATAGTTTCAATACATCTCATGTTACTGTTCTATATGGGGAAGGAAGATTTTCTGTAGTGTTAGAAGTTAGTTTCAATACATCTCATGTTACTGTTCTATATATCAGTATCATCGAGAAAAAATAGCGAATCATAGTTTCAATACATCTCATGTTACTGTTCTATCCGCACAACTACGCCATTTCTATTTTCTATCATACCACAAACTCCTCATATTTCAAGGCTTTCAAAAATTTTTCCCAGCCGTTCGACACATTCTTAACAATCTCCTCATATCCACTCAATCCCCCAGCACTTCTAGCTTCCCAAAGCATCTGCTCGAATAATCGCTGGTATTGTCGAACAGCATTTCGCTGCCTTCACCACCTCATTCCTTTTACAAAACAACATTTTCTTTCACTCCCTCACCCACATTGTTATGAATTTAACATTTATCTAATATTCCAAGTTGCTCCTGCTTTTCGTTCCTCACTAAACATTCCAAGCAAAAGCAACCTCACCTTTCACCAATACAATATGAGAATTCCACTTCCTCCAGCACAAATTCACTTAACCCTCTATCATCCTTATCTACTTCAACTGTCTAAGAATAAATTTCAGCTGCTCATAATACTCTTTACAATCAACATCCTCCACAAAGGAAGTGTCAAGACCGTTTTGTCTTAATTCATCAATCCACTTCATGCACTCTTGCTTGCTAATGTGACTATTCTGCAACCCATAGTAAAGATACGCGATTTCATTACTTATGTCCGTGTTAAATACAAGAGGATCATCCGAATTAATATTAACCAGTGCAGTTGGTTTCTCGCCTTTCTGTATCGGGTTCAGCACATACGCTTGATGCTCCAACAGACTTTCCATTTCCCCAATCACCACATTTGAAGTCGGATTCACTTCAACCACAATGCCCTCCTTCGATATTTTGTTCAGCAAATACTCTTGCATAAATCGAATCAGCTTCACATCCTGACTAGTCACCCTTACTTGAACAGGTTCTTCAAATCTTTTCAGAAAGCAGACACAGTGAATCGCATGAGCCAGCTTATCTGCATCCCATAACTGATTTTCGCAGCCATACTCATCATAACAGTATATAGATACCTTCTTTGCCTCTTTCGGACATTTTCTTGGCTGCTTGTTGTCGGATTGAAGAATACATTCTTGAAAATATTCCTTCATCAACACGAATCTTTTCAGATAACCTTGATGCAGTACATGGGTATTTATACCATTCATATTAATCAGTATTTTCTCTGCAACATGGTATATCTTTTCCTGAAGATACAAGAGAAGACCTGCATCAAAGTCACTGCATTGCTGCAAACAATCCCAGACCCATAGCATATTTTCCAAATATTCTCCTCGTGGCAGAACTACGACTGAATTGTTCTTTTGCCATTGTTCAGGATCAATTCCAAGTACAATACCATGTCCGATACGATCGCCTGCATGAAAACGACAATGCTCAATTACTTCATCAATGCGCCTTAATCCAGATAACATATGCCGAAAATCTTCTCCTGCATGAAACGTAAAACATAAACTGTTATTTTTTAACAATGGTCTTTTCCCATTAATTTGGTTATTCAAAGACATCACTGGTGGCTGACTGCTACTGCTTCTTGCCATATCAAAGATTGGTGCAAATATACAGACAGGTGTATCATTTTCGCCACTGGCAGCATCTAGCCCTAACACGATATTGGAAAGGTACGGAATCTTATTTCTCATATCAAGAATCTTATTCATTTGAAAATTATAATCTTCCTGCATTTTCCCATAATACCAGTTCTCTACCATTGGATAAGCTCGATTCTCATTGTTCTTCCAACACTTATGACTAATGTTATTATCTGATTTCTTAATAAAATGAAACACAATACCTAATACAGGAAATTTCAGATTTATTGCTCCTTCATTCTGCTCATCGATTACTTCCTTATAGGCACTTAAGATATTTTTAAGTTTAGCTTCACACTCTTTCGGAGAAATCCTAATTTCAACCTTTCTTAAATACGGGTTATGGAATAAAATACGAAATTTATCCTTATATGAATTTGACATCTGAGCAAAAAGTTCACTAGATTTATCATAAAAATTTTTAAAATAATCAAGTCCGTTTATACCATTTTGTTGAACAATTTTAGAAAAGAACCAATTTTTTATTCGAATATAGCACCAGAATAGACGTTGAAACAAAATATCCTTTTTATTATCTTCACTTTCTCTAGACTCTGGCTTATTCATGTATTGTAACGCGTAGAAAAGAAAAATGTTTTCTCCATACGTGTTTATATTATATGGTGATGGAAAAAGCATATAAATGTAATCATTATATCTTTCTGAATCTTTTCGTTGTTCTAATAAATCAACTTGTTGCCATAGAAGATCAAATGTAGCAAATGTTTTATTTCTTTTAGAAATCCCAAGAAATTTATCCATGGAGAAAGTCTCACATGTTTCATTATCAAATTCATCGTTCTCTATCTCTACATGATTTAGCCGCCAGCTCCAAAAGCTATTCTTTTCCTCAGATAGGAAGCAAGCCATCCATTCTCTAATGATGCAAGCACTTAGAATTGTATATACATTGCTATCTGTACAGTGGCCAATGCAACTCACTAATTGTTCTATTATATTTTTTTTCTCTGTACCCTTCTGACGAAATAAATTCATTGTTTCTATCCAAAGAGCAGAAAAATCTCCCACTGCACCAAAATGGAGATGATTTTCTCCAATTCCTTTCCGTAATATACTATCCAACTGCTTATCTGCCAAAGAAATTCCCGAATAGTATCCATCAAGCTGGTAATGCTTTTCACGCTCGCAATGCTCTTCATACTTGTTTTGCACTAAATAATTGCAAACTATTACATCAATAGGAATCATGCGATTCAGTTCTTTAAACACTAACACTTTCTGAAAAACATTGGAATATGGTCCGAACAATTTTTCATCCTCATCATTTTTCCAAGATTTTAACGCAAATACACCATCTCTATGGGTGATTAATGCTTTCGAAAGCCTATTTAATATATTCTGATATTCTCCTTGTAGACGCTCAATTACTTGATTTACATCAATGACGCTGCTCTCCTCATCGTTCATATTAATGTATTCAAAAAGTAATGGATAATGAGTCTTCAATAACAAGCGAATTTCATCCAGATTCTGTACGGATGTACGTCCGCTTACGTCTCGTAAAATATCTGATACTACCTCTTCTATACAATTTCTTTTATCCGACTCTTTGGCAGCAGTAAGAATCTTAAGAAATGCATGCTGTTCATTATATTCCACTTGCCGAAAAGGATACAGCAGTATCTCTAAGTTTAAATATATTCTATTCCGCATCGTTCATCCATTCCTTTATTTGCTCTCTAATGGTTTCATTTTTATCTGGGCACAGTTTTATGTATGCCTTAGATAAATAATAAATCTCAAAGTGAATTCCAAATACATTTACTTTCTCACTATCCACTCCATCTGCTGCATTGAACAAAAATCTCTTCATGTTTACATAATAGTCTTGTTCAAAGTTTTGAACATAGGTACGGTATAGTAATTCCAATGTATCGTCTGATTCTTTATTAAGCATGCTCTTCTTGAAGTTTTGGATGAATTCTGTCAAATACGCAGGTTCAGATAGCGTTGTATTACAATAACTCAAGGTGAGCTTCTGAATGTCTTTTGTTCTTTTTAAATTAATGATTCCATTATCAGCAAACAGACGTTTTAATCGTCGAAGCTCTAATTCTACACTATTGCAATAAAGCTGTTTTGCATGCTCTAACTGTTTTTCTTTTTGCTTTATACTGGCTTGACCATTTATGTATATTTTAACTTCGTCAAACAGCGTATTTTCTATCTTTAATAACGATTGTTCAATGTTCTGATCATCACCATTGGCAAACTGTATTAGTTTATCTGCAACTTCGGTTCCTTTGATTCGATTGAAATGCCTTTGAAAAGCTCTTGCTTGCGATTCTTCTGTATATT
>DBKX01000329.1 GCA_002297865.1 Lachnoclostridium sp. UBA739 | reverse complement strand
ACTCTTTACTTACAGTCGTTAGTTCACCCTTCGAAATTTTCACATAAGGAAGACTGACACAACTCTTGAAAGCTCCCACACCAAGGCCATACACAGTCTCCGGTATATTTACACTACCAAGAATCGAATCATTTTCGAAAGCAGAAGGACCTATCACTAACAGACTCTTACCTAAATCAAGGTTCCTCAAAGATGTACAATTTGAAAAACTGTTATCGCAAGTACTCGTCATACTGGCAGGGAAAGCGACATTATCAAGCGAAGTACACTCCGAAAAGCCATAGTCACCTATCTGACTGAGGTTCTCACTGAATCTAACAGACTTCAAAGCCGAACAGCCACGGAAAGCCCACATATTGACAGAAGTGATACTATCTGGAATATAGACATTCTCCAATCCTGTGCAATAGGAGAACATATACTTATCAACCACCTTTACGTTCTTACCAAATGTCAAGTTCTTCAATTCTGAAATAGAATAGAATGGAGAATGAGAAGGCTGTTCTGTATTGTAAGACAACCAACGACCTAAATACAGTGTCTCCACAGGGCAATCTCTAAACAAGCCGTTATTGGCATCAGAAGAGCCATAAGCCATTTCTATCAAATTTTTGTCATCATCAAATGTCACAGTAGTCAAAGACTTACAATTGGTAAACATCTGTGTATCCATCTTGGTCACAATTGTTGGGATTGTGATGGCTTTCAATTTTCCACATTCAGAGAATAGACCTTCCTTAAGCCAAGGACAAGATGTAGATAACTTAGCACTTTCCAATGCAGCGTCATCTGCAAAAGCATATGTTCCAATAGTTGTCACGGCATTTGGTATCACAATACTCCCCAACTTACTCATGCCACGGAATGACCAATTACCAACGAAAGTCAAGCTTTCTGGCAAAGCAAGAGATTCACAGTTATTCACCTTATAGAGCAAATAGTCTTTGCAATAAGTTACTGTACCAGCCTGCGAAAAACGGACATCTGTCAAGAATTGTTGGTTATAGAAAGGAGAATAACTACAATCCGCCAATTCCGTATAATCAATGTTTCTTCCCATATAGAGAGTGGTCAAATTGCTATTACCAAACAAAGGCAACATATATCTTCTGTCCGTTTCACCAGATGCACCACTTCCCAACGTAACTGCTTCATTAGAATCTTCAAAAGTCAGATTTGTAAGATAAGAACAATCCGAGAATGTATAATTGCCAATAGATGTCAATCTACCTGGGAACGACAAAGAATTTATCAAAGAGCACTGAGCAAAGGTATAATTACCAATCGTCAATGTTGGCTGATATTGCTCATTCTTGTTGAAAACAACATCCTTTAACGCAGTACACCCTTGATAAGTACTATCACCCAAAAGTGAAAGTTGACCAGGGAAATAGACCTCAGGTAAGGCTACACAATCCCTGAATGACGCATTATTAATTTTCAGTTCATGGTCAGATGCCTCTTGGAAAGATGTTGAAGCAAGTACCTTACAATTTGCAAAAGCATAATTACCTATAGAATCAAGAGATGCAGGATAAGAGATGCTTGGCAATTTAATACAGTTGGCAAAAGCATATCCATTGATATCTTGAAGAACATTCCCCAAAACAACATTAGACAAATTGCTACATCCATTGCATAAGTGGTTATACACAAACGTAACCTTTGGTCCCACCGTTACTCTTGCAAGAGTCGTACTATTGACAAATGGAGCAGAGGCTCTCGTTTCTTTATTCCAAGTCTTATCTCCCACCTTCTTGTATATACTAACAGAACCAGAATAATCATATTTCAAGTTTCTTCCCAAGTACAATGTCTTAATCGGACAATCGTAGAAGTAATCATATTTTCTATCACAATACTTCTCACGTTCGGTTGAGCTTGAGATATTAGAAAGCATATCGTCAATCTTACGACTACGAGTTTTCTTTGTATCAATCGTCAAGATGTCATCTCCATCCTTGAATCTCAAAGTAGAAGTGTTAGTACAACCATAGAAGCTATTGGTTCCGATAGTCTGTACAGTTCCAGGAATAACGAAACTTCTTACACCTGAGTTGTTCCAGAACACTTCGTTGCCAATAGTTTTCAATCCTTCCCTCATCGTAACGACCGCAATTGTGGAGTCGTTATAGAATGCTTGGTCGCCAATAGACAACACTGTAGCAGGAAGATTCATCTCAGAAAGAGCAATACAATTCTTAAAAGCACTATTTGGCACAGACGTCAAAGACTGACCTAACTTTGCATTAGTCAGCTTTCGACATCCCTCAAAAGCACTTTCTCCCATTGTGGTAAAATCATCAGGCAAAACCAAAGCAGTAAAAGACCCACAGTCAAAGAAAGAGTAAGCCCCAACAGACTTCAATCCTTGACCTACAGTAATTTCCGTAACACTTGAACAATACATAAAAGCACTATTTCCAATTGTTGTAGTAGCATCTGGAAAAGTTAATTTCGTAACATTAAAGCAATCTTGAAATGCACACCCACCTACTGTTTCCAAATCTTGTCCAAAGTTAAGGGTTGTCAGCTTGGAACACCCCTCAAAAGCAGAATTACCAATAGTTTTTACATTTGGCAACTCCGTCATTGTGATTGCTGCATTTTTATAGAATAAATAAGGAGCTACCTCTGTTACTGATGGAGAAATTGTAATCTTTGCCAACTTAGGTTGATTATAGAAAGCAGAGAAGCCATAGTATTTTGGATTATCCTTAAAAGGATAGTCATTATTTGGCGCATACTCTATATTACGACCGATAAAAACATTTTCCAATGGACAAGAAGCAAATAATCCATAACTATTATCCGTATCATATTTATATGAACTACCATATTTGCTATAAACATAGTAATAACGACAATACGAACCAAGTTCTATAGGTTGCACGCCGTCTTCAAAACGCACTTCCTTTAAAGAAGAGCAATTATAAAACGCTAAAGAATCGGGGGTAGTAGGCGAACCTTTACAATAGTTTCCTATTTGCACCACTGTTCCAGGAATACTAATAAACTCCAAAGAAGTACAATTAGCAAAAGCAGCATCAGAAATTTTTATTAATCCTGAAGACAATCGAACATCTTTCAAGGTAGAACAATCGCTAAAGATGCATTCAGAAAGTTCTTGACAGCCGCTACCCATCGTAACACTTTTCAAGTTTTTACTTTCAGCAAAACAAGACTCACCTACAAATCTTACATGGTTTGGAATTGTCATACTCGTTATTCCACTACCACGAAAAGCATTATTTCCAATAGAAACCAAACTTTCAGGAAGAACAAAAGGTTTCCATGACATTGCCAAAAGACCAACAGACCGAAACGCCCCATTGCCTATTTTCTCCAAATTAGTTCCCAAATTAATTTCAGAAAGAGTCGTGCAACCACTAAAAGCATTGTCGCCTATAACTTTTACAGAATTTCCCAAACTCGCAGATTTCATATTGGCATTATCCATGAAAGCACTCGTGGAAATCTCCTCTACTGTATTTGGCAAGACGAGCGAAATTATATTACACGCATCAAAAGCACGTTCTGGAATCTCTGTTAAAGCACCATTTATAGTCAAATCATTTAGATGCTTGCAGTCTTTAAACAAATACGGAAGAATTTTTGTTACGGAAACCGATATTGTAACACTTTTCAAATATTCTTGTTTATAGAATGCCGAATTGCCATAGAATTCTGGATTATCCTTAAAAGGATAGTCATTATTTGGCGCATACTCTATATTACGACCGATATAAACTTCCTCCAATGGACATGAGCTAAACAAGCCATAACTATTATCTGTGTCATAATAATACCCACTATATCTAATGTAGTAATAACGACAATAAGAACCTAACGCAATTGGCTGTTCGCCGTCTTCAATTCTTACTTTTTTCAAAGAAGAGCACCCATAAAAAGGCAGCGTAGAAGGAGTAGTAGAAGATTCTTTTCTATAATCTCCTACTTGTGTTACAGTACCGGGAACACATATAGACTCCATTGATGTACAATTAGCAAACGCCTTGTCTGCAATCTTCGTCACCGTAAAGGTCACGCCATTTTATTCCACACTCTCAGGAATAACAACATCAGCAGGAAGTGAAGCATAATTGCCCGTTCCATCAACTTCATAAGTTACAGTGGCTGTACGATTGGACGTATCCAAATCATAGTACAACCCATCAATCAACGTACTTGCTTGCAGCAAAACACATTGTACGATAAGCCCTACAACCAAGGCTAATCGCATGAATAAGCATTTACTTTTGTTCATAGTTTTATATTTTAATTTTTTATTACTTCTTCAGGCTGAATAGTTGAATGGAAATATTCTAATAAATAATGAATTGACTTACCCCCATAGCTATATAGGAAAAAATACAGTATTACATGCACTATCAAAAGGCCAACTAATACAAGTATAATCCAATAGATACTAATACTATCTTTCCAAGCTAATAAGAATAATATATCTATCCATGCCAACACGACTAAGGATATAAAGAATAATGTTATCTTTTGGGTAGAAAAGAATCCTGGCAAATAACAATCCTTTATATCATTGTCTTCCTTCTTACAGGAAGGATATACCTTCGTATAAACGAACAAAGTTTCATCTCCAAAACATCTTTTCTCGTTTTGTTTTAAGATTTTCATAAAATTCTTCATCCATTCATAATGTCCTTTTACAGCACCAAGCCAACACAAAGAACAGATAAGCCCCAAAATTGATATTAAGACCAAAAGAACATCTTTCGAAATCGGTGTTTTTGTTGCATTATCTCCGCAAATACTATAAAAGGCTACAAACAACGCCCCTGTCATAATAGCATACATATTCATCCATGTGTTATAGCGTTGCACATGAGATTGATAGGCATTGATAGATTGCTCATAAGCCAACCTTAAATCTTCTTTTGAAACATATTCCACTGTCGAATTTCCGATATGTGGCAAAGTGTATTGATTTATCCCCATAAGTTCTAAGTGTTATTCGTTATCATTATTTTGCCGACAAAGGTAAAAAGAATATTCGAAACTATCAAGTTCATAATGGTTCATAAGGCAAA
>DBKX01000168.1:5683-17263 GCA_002297865.1 Lachnoclostridium sp. UBA739 | reverse complement strand
TCAAGATAGCATTACTGGCCTTATTTGCTGTCCTGACGGCTCCATATATTCCAAAGTCAGTTGACCAGTTTCCTGCTATATAACACCCCTCTATTGGTGTTATCTGCGGCGAAAATGAATTCGTGTTCATTATAGCATATGTACTTCTTTCCCAACCAAATACAGAACCATACTCAGCACATGTAATTGCCTTATAAGCGCTTCCTTGTATTACATAACTGTCTTGTATGCTATTGTATAGAGTTGGTAACGCCTGTTTTATCAATAAAAGTACCTTATCTTTGAGGATAATATCCCTACCCTTTATCAGAAAAGTAAACATAAATTTAGTTGTATTAGTTTCCCCATTATTTCTAAAATATAGCATACAAACAGGTAATTCTTCAATATCATTTTTAAAGAAAAGACTTTTTTCTAAGCAGTCATAAGAGTTATTTCCCATATAGGCAAAATCTCCCTGCTTGTATGGGCTATTCTCATCTAAAGTTCCTACCAGACGCACTACAGACGGTCCATAATTAAATTTACTTATTTTTTGATATAATCTCTTTTGCTCTATATAAGGTTTCAATATTGAAAATGGATACGATGCAAATAAAACATTGTGGCATCTGTAAATCTTTCTTTGTGAATTTTCTTCACATACAACACCTGTTACTTTTTCATTTTCAACAATCAGATCCACACATTCACAAGATGTATGTACCTCGCTTCCATTCTTCTTAATAATATCAAGAAATTTATCTAAAAGAACTGTATTACTACCTTTTATATATCCTGAGCCAATACCATAGGATACCAGTAAACTCAAGTTATTGAAAGCACTACTATTAATTCCAACTCCACCATATCCTGGACCTAACATAGTCAAAAGTTCCATCAGCGTAGTATCTGTAAAGTATTTTCGCAAGAAATCAAGATAACTAATAGATGAAGTCTCCATAAACATTTCCAAAAGTCCTTTATCATTTCCAAGAATAAAGTGCTCTTTATACTTGGCTAATTTTTCAAAAAAAACTTTACTATTTTTTTCCTCAGGAAATTGTTCCTCAACATATCGTTCCAATTCATCCAGTTTTAGTGGCACATCATAGATTTTATCCTTGATGATTATATGCATTATTTTGACTTCCTCGAAATATTCTTCCAAAGGAAGTCCCAAGGATTCAAACAAATCGCCCACTTGGCTATTTTTACAGATTCCTGCAATATGATGTGCTCCCATAAAATACTCTTCTCCATGGAAGTGAATCATTTGTGACATTCCGCCTACTGATTTCTGTTTCTCTATCAGCAATACTTTCTGCCCATTCTTGGATAAAATGCAGGAACTCATTAGTCCAGCGAAACCGCCACCTATAACTATTACATCATACCTATCATTCATACAATTTTTACTCCTTGCTGAATTTTGCTTTCTCTATACATCATACGCCTTTTTATTGCACAAGAAACTCCACTTTCTTTACGCTATCTTGTATTTTCTCAATTATCATGTCACAATCTGACTGTAGACAATTTAGGCATGGCGCAATAATTAGTATATTCTTATCGTCTGGATAAAGCAGAAGCCCTTTATTAATCAGAAAGTTTGTTAACAGTTCTGCTATTCCCCACTCTTCCATGTTCTTAACTTGTATATCCTTAAAAATAATGGAAATCATAAGGCCTTTACCTCGTATGCATTCTACTAACTTGGAATCCCCTATGCTGGCCTGTAATCCATTTAACAGATACGTTCCTAATGTTTCGGAATTCTCAACATATTTATTTTCCAATAACTGTTCGATATTCTTAATTGCAGCTGCACAAGCTACTGGATGTCCGCCTGTTGTAAAACCATGTTCTAATATTTTCTCATCTGCCTTTTTACCATAAAAATTATAAAATACATCTTTTGTAACAAGCACGCCACCCATTGGAATATATCCTGACGTAATTCCCTTCGCAACCATCATTAAGTCTCCCCATATACCATAGTACTGGGAAGCAAACAAGGTTCCAGTACGTCCAAATCCTGTTGCCACTTCGTCAATAACAATTAAAATATTATGTTCCTTGCAAATGTTGTATATTTTCTGTACAAACTCCAAAGGCAACACATTTACTGCGTTTGATAGCTGAATTAGTTCCATAAAGATCGCTGCTATTTTGCCTTCTTTCTCTTTACAGTAGTTCTCAAATGCATCTACACATTCCTGTACCCATTCTTCCTGAGTCAGATTCTCTGGTCTTTCTAGAGGATCTGGCACTGGAGTTTGATGAAAACTATCATATGGGATTCCATAGTCATCCATGGAATAGCCTTCATGCGCAAGCATCATCGCTCCAATACTAGAACCGTGATATGCACCTTTTAACGATACTATAATCCTTCTGTTATCACCAAGATTATTCCAGTATTTTAAGACAATCTTAATAGCGGTATCACATGCTTCTGAACCACTATTGGTAAAAAAGGCGGAGTAGAAATGGTTCTCGCTAAGTTCACATAATTTCTTAGAACAAGCGATCGCAACATCATCTGTACATGTAAATAGAGATGTATTCTCTAAAGTTGTAAGCTGCTTGCTAATCTCTTCTATTATCTCCTGGTTCTGATGTCCAACATTGGTATTTAGCAAAGTTGACACACCATCATACATAACCTTTCCCTTTTGATTGGTATAGTTATTATTGGAATCTGATTTCACAATAACCTGATAGCTTTTATCTATGTAGTCGTGCATTTGTTTAAATGCATTCCACACCTTTTCTCCATCCTTTTTGCTATATAAATCTGACATAGGCCCCCCCCCTTCTAATCTTTCTATCTTGCACTGTAACCACCATCTATTACAATATTCTCACCATTCATACTTTCCTGGTTTATAAGATACATAACAAGATTGGCAATGTCTAATGGATTCATATACTGCTTTGGTAATCCGCCACATGCAAACATCCATTTTTTATTAGTAGAAAAGCTCTTCCTTGCTTTTGATAGCATTGGTGTTTTAACAAAACCTGGACTTATGCTATTAGCAATAACTCCTGCGTCACCATAATCTAATGCTAAACATTTTACAAATTCAATTAATGCAGCCTTAGTTACACTGTATGCTGTCAAATTGTAAGAACCAACAACTCCAAGATGAGATGCGAACATTATAATATGACTTCTTTTATTTTTCATTAAATATGGAAGAACCAATTTCGTATATTGAAAGATCAGGGTTAAATTAATCTGTACAGTCTTGTCCCAGTCCTCCTGACTTAACTCCGTCACACTTCCAGGAATCATAATACCTGTTGCAAATACCGCTCCATAAAGATTAGACGTTTGGTCTAATAAAGCCTGCAACTTATCTACTGCTGCCTCATCTTCCATATCTAATTGAAGAACCGTTGTCTTCTCATCCTCAAGTTCCATAACTGCATCACTTTTATCAACCGCAATTACACTGTATTCACTTTTCAGACTTGATACAACCGTTTTTCCGATTCCTCCACTAGCTCCAAAAACAATTACTTTTTTTTCTTCCACAACAATTCCACCTTTGATTTTTACAGCAAACCACCATCAATTACGATTGTTTGTCCCGTAATGTAGCTTGCCTTATCACTAAGAAGAAATGCAACAACATTAGCGATTTCTTCTGTTTCACCAAGTCTGCCCATTGGAATTTTTTTCCTTACTGCACTCAGTGCCTTTTCTGGCATATTCTGTACCATTTCAGTATTGATGTAACCAGGCGCAACCGCATTTACTCTAACATTTTTGCTAGCAACTTCTTTGGATAATGACTTTGTCAAACCAATCACTGCCGCTTTGGATGCGCAATAATTTCCTTGACCAGCAACGCCCATTAATCCACTAACGGAGCTAACATTAACAATTGAGCCTTTCTTCTCTGTAACCATGCTAAGCAATACACTCTTAATTACGGAGAAAGTACCATTTAAGTTTGTATCAAGTACAGTGTCCCATTCATCTCGGCTCATCATAAAGAATAATTTATCTTTATTAACACCTGCGTTATTTACAAGACCATCAACACCGCCAAGGTACTCAATCATTTCTTTCATAACCGTACGAACTTCTTCTTCGTCACGCACATTCATATGAAACATCTTTAATTTTCCAGAATTTTGTTTTGCTATTTCATCTTCAAACTCTTTCGCAACCTGTTCCGAGGAATTGTAAGTTGCCGCAACCTCTGCACCTTCCTCAATTAGCTTTAACACAATCCCTTTTCCAATTCCTTTACAGCCACCTGTAACTATGATTTTCTTTCCTTCCAAATCTGCCATATGTATTCCCCCTTATTCTATTTTGCAATAAGATATGCAATATAGTTTCCTGTTACATCATACCCTGTAACTAAAGCACAGGACATATCTGCTCCACCTTTGCCATCTGAAGTAATTTTCTCTGGTATCTTATTCTCTCGCATGCATAATGCACCAATGGCAAGGGCAACATTAAAGGAAGAACCTAATGTTTCACCTGCATATTCTTTGATTTTGTCTACAACTACAACATCTTCTGGTAATACTTCTTTTAGAACATCTTTTTCAATCTTATCAAAGTAATTTCCACTGGTAACAGTAAAGACTGTATCAACCTTAATGGAATTGTTCTCTAAGAAAGTAGACAATGCTTTTTTCAATCGAACTTTTACATCCTCTTCATCTATCTGATCAATAAGTGGGTATTTTCCTAAACTGCACTCACAGAAATCCAACAATGTACAATAGTGTTCTTTATTTTCATCCTGATGAAGCAAAAAGCTTACTGTAGCTTCTGCTACCTCTGCTTTTGTACAATATGGATTTGCTTTTAAGGCATTATAAACTGGTTCGCAATATTCTTCTACTGAACCGGATAAAATGTAATCTGCATCTCCTTTATCTAGCAGCATCTGAGAATATCCCACATTGTTGCTTCCCATAACGATTGTGCTAACCCCTTTACAACCTAAGTTCATACAAACATGACCAACACAAGCATTGGACACTGTACTTGCAAATACAGTAGGGCTGCAGACATCTGGGTCCCCTTCTAATACCATATTAGCAAATTTGAGATTGGAAACCATTGGACCGTATCCCGTTGAAAAAATGGTTCCTGCTCGGAAAGAGTCCATTTCACTCATCTCAACTCCAGCATCTTCTACCGCTTTTACTGAAGTGTATACAACCATATCAGAGTAGCGATTCATTCTTCTTCTTGCTCGTGCTGGAAGCACAGATTCATACTCTATTTCTTTTTTCACATCACACCCAGCATCTGCTTGGTTTAAACGTTCCCATACCTCATTTACACTTGTTCCTAGACTACTTATAATTCCGACGCCAGACACATATACTTTTTTCATTTGCTTTCCTCCAAATTTATTTTTTCATCGAAACAATATGTAACAACAGCTTTTGCAACAGCTTTTCCATTCACAATCCCTTTACATTTTACTTTTGCAAATTTTGAAAAACTGCTAATAAAGTCCGCTTCAACAATCAGCTGCTCCCCAGGTACTACCTTTCTAAGAAATTTGACTTCGTCAATTTTGGACAGATATGCTTTCAATGATTTACTTTCCTCTTCTGAGTAGAACATAAATCCACCAATCTGTGCCATTGTTTCAATAATAAGTACTCCTGGAAAAACTGGTTCTTCTGGAAAATGTCCTTGAACCCATGGTTCATTCATGGAAACATTCTTTACACCTCGAACGTGTTTCCCATAATCAATTTCATAAATATCATCTACAAAAAGCATAGGATATCTATGAGGTAATGTTGCATAAATCTCTTCTTTCTTCAATTACTTAACCTCCTCCAGAATATCTTCTAACAAGTTCATTCCTTGTATTTCTCTTTCAATAATTACGTTCAATGTTTCATCTAATTCAGCGATACAGCTAGAATCCTCAACTGACTTTGCCAGCAGATTAGAAGTCTTTTTCCATGTCCTAGCAAGACTAGTATACAATTTTGAAACCTCTTGAAATTTTTCAATTCCTGTCATTTTACCAGCCTCACTAAGGAAACGTCCGTAGATTCTTCTAAAGTTTCCTCCACCTGTTCCTAATCGCTCCATGAGATAGGAATAGGTCAAAATAATATCCTGCTTTTCATTGTCCATATCACCTTGAAGCATCTTCAATATTTCCTTACGAAACATCTTTATTCCATCGATCCCCATTTTAAAGGCAAATGGGTATTTCATTCTCTGAATATTCAATCTAATTGCATGCATGAGTTCTATATCAGGTTTCTTCGTTGTGCATTCTGGTAACAAATACACCTTATATGTATTTCGCGAATTTACTCCACTTTCCTTTGCTGCTCTTGCCTGTCGAAGTTCCTGATAACTAATAATCTGTGGGGCATCCCATCTGTGGTCCAATAACATAACCTGTTCTAACTCATCATCATATCCTGCTAATATTGCATTATGCAAACCAAATCCAATATTTTTAACTTCTGCAAGATAAGGCTTAAAGTAAGGAAGATAACGTATCGAGAGATCTAAAATAACTGGCATGTCCTTATCTATGTACCCTTTTACGGTCTCCCATGCTAAATCTTCATCATCAAAACTTCCCGTCACAACTGTTCCTCCAACTGCATAGGCTAAATTTAATTCAATACTTTCATTTTTTCCTGATAGAAAACATGAATTATCTTCTACATAATACTGATAAATAAATCCTAACCCAGCACCTAACCCGAACACCATATCCTCTGAAAATGGATAACCATAATAATTAAATATGATTTTAGATACTGTTGTGCTACAATTAGACCCCATCGTCTGATAATCTAAAATATTTTTTACTACTCTCATCATACTATCACTACCTTATCGCAGTATCTTATCCTTTCATATGTCCACAACTTACTTTCCTTAAGTACTGTTCATATAAGTCTCTACCTGCACAATGGCATATATAATAAATATTCACCTTATTTTTTTTATTACTAAGATACAGTCTCTTAAGCTTATGGCTGCTTACTATATATTCCTTGTCATACACATGCACTTTGTACTTGCGATCCGCCTTTTCAACCCAAGCATAAACCCATTCCTTTTGAGAATCAATTGACATTTCATATAATCGATTCTTAAGTTCTTTTGAATTGAGAATCATGAAAACTGCAGTTTCTTGGGCGACTTTTGAAAATGTACCATAATTGATATAATTTTTGATTCCATCCACTTGCAGATATCCTATCCCCACTTCATGTAGTACCTGTGCTAAAAAATACTGTTCGTTTATCTCAGGATTGTTTGCGTGACATACAAGTTCTAACTGCTTTTGTTCACATATATTCATCAGTTTTTTCGAAAAACTTTTTGATGTATTGTGATACAGATTACATATGTAGGAAACAAGGGTTTTATAATCATTTTTACTATAATACATGTAACAATTCTCCACTTCTTTGAAGTAAACGTTCAGCTAATTCTCTTTCCGTCTTAGCAATGTCTACTAGAGTCGTTTCATATAACTTACTTGCTCCTGCCGCATCTACATTAGTATTTTGCACAATCTCTTTAGAAACTGTACTCCACTTTTTCGAAAGCTTATAATATTTACTATACAGCTTTCCGATCTCTGAATCATGTATATATTGCTCATTTGCTTCTTTTAAAAATCTTCCATATAGCCTTCGATAAAAACCGCCTCCTGAGACAATATCACAAAAGAATCGGAATAGTACTGCATTTTTTGAATATGTATCTTGATTTGTTTCCTTAAAGAAAAAGTTTTGAAAGTTTTCGACTTGCTTTATTCCAAAGTAATCACTTTCTCCATATAAATAACGAAACATTGTATTATAAATGGAATTACTGATTATTCTAGATAGATGCTTTTGAATTGCACAATAAGAAAGTGTTGGCCTTAGATGAAAGATTGTATTTCCAGGGTGCCTTACCACTACATCTTTCGGGTTCATTGCATCTAATAAGCAATCCCATGAAATAATAACTGGTTCCATAATATTGGGTTCATGCAAAAGTACTTTGTCTTTGCCAGTATTAGAAATGACGGTAACATGATTTCCAGCAGAACCATTGATAATCCTAAATACTGATTGCATCTGTTCCATATTGTTCGTCATGGAATCTGATAGATATTTCATGTATTTATTAATGGCAACTCTAACAATGACTGGCTCATCATTTTTTATGTAGGATTCAATGAGTTTACGCGTCTCAGTTTTTGTTTTGGGCTGACTTACATCAATAGCTAATTTAAGATGCCCTGCCAAAGTATAAATATCATTTTCGTTATTACCTGAAAAACACTTATAATTCCGATTCAGCCCAAAATGAATATCAGATGACGAAAAGTCAAATGCCTCTCCTACCCCAAAGCAAAATGCCTCTGAAAATGGATACCCATAGTAAGACAAAACAGTTGATAATGCGACAGCCCTGCAATTGTTACCTATTGTTGGTGTTATATTCATTCAGACATACCTCCAGCCATTTTTTGTACTCATCATTACCTATTGCTTGGTATAATTGCTGAATATATTGAATTAAACTTAATTCCTTACTCCCTATTCTATTGCCATACTCCATAACATAAGATAGCCACTGTAACTGCCACTTGGCGTGCTCTTGAAATCCTGGAATCTCTATTGGCTTTAACCCTCGTTCTAAGCAGTATTTAAATAAGGAGATCCCACAAAAATCCCCTACCTGTGCATTTATAAAAGAGAAGAAACGCCTTATAAAAAGCTTTGTAGCAATTGAGATCACATAATTTTCTTCTAGTTCTTTCATGTTAACCATTCCTGGAACGTTTAACATTAATAGTTTGTTTTGCCCTTCAAACAATGAACATTCTTCCACATTCATATTTTTAGTTGTACCATCTTGGACATCAATTATAATAAATGCATCCTCGTCATAATCGTAGCCACAGCATACAACTGGGACAGGTTCCGTACCTAGGTTTGCATCATTTTTATAAAGAATAACCAAAACAATTCGCATCTTCAGATTCTTAATTACGTTCTGAATAAACTCCGTTTCTGAATCAAACATGTATTCTTCATAGTATAATCCACATGCATAAGCCAGATTCTTCTCTGGAGATATCCTTGTCCTTTTAAACTGATTTTTTTTAAGATAAGGAATTTCTCCTCCCAGAGCAATGCTTACTGCTGTCTCATGATATGTGGATTTTGTAAACCGCAATACATTTAAATACCCATTTACTCTTATATCATTTGTTTCTTCCCATGCTTTATCTGCACGGGGAAAATAAATTTTTCTACCCTTCATCGTTCACTTTTCCTTCAATCTGGTTTCTTAACCATTGAGGTATTACAAGACAAAGCTTATCGTTCTTGTCTAAAATACCATGCACTGTTTTTCCGCGAGCATATACTTTTTTCTCATCTTTTCGGCATAACTCATACCGAAACTCGATTTTAGACTCGCCTTCGATTCTGAATTTCAGATTAATAATATAATCTTTCATATCATATTCCAATGCATGTCTATATTCACACTCTGCTTTGAGAACTGGGAATTTTAATTCTTCCATATCCTCGTTTCCGTCATACATGCCAAGCATCACTTTGGAAAACTCATATCTTGCTTCTTCAAAAAAGCAAAAATAATTACTGTGATGAACAATACCATAAGCATCTGTATCTCGAAAACGTACTTGAAACTCATATGTATATGTTATCCAATCCATATCCGCTTCCTCATTTCAATTTTACTAATAACTTATCATTATTAAAATCCATCTGTTGCATTATAATATTGTAAATGTGATATGCTTGAGAAAAATAGGCAAATCCCCAATGTGAACACTGCAAGTAATTATCTTTGTGCTTTTTAAACATGTTTGTTGGGTCCATTCTAGACTGCTTTACATTAAATGCCCATGTATATCCTGCTCCATCTTTGCAATTGAAATTCCTTTGAAAATATTCCCCATACAATAATTGATCCTTATTTATGGTAACTTCTTTTCCAAAGAAATCTCTCAATTCAGTTTGAACCTTGTCGATTACAATACTGTATTCTCCTGATTCCCGCTTTGGAACAGTCAATTCAAATTGCCAGTCTTTTGCCTCTTTCTCATACGACTGACTATTGTATAAAATTTTCCAGATCCTTATGTTTTTTTCTTCCTGCAGATTTATGTGATATTCATAGTCCCCATCAAAACAATCACTAGTCACGGTTCCACGTATTACAACCTTATTGTTGTTTTCATATAATTGCAGAGGTTCTTTTATACGCAAGTCCACAATGCAATCTGCTTCTTCCAGAACAGATTCTCCGTCCATGACTTCAGTTCCTACAGTTAACTGGTTGATATCTGCAACTTGCTTAATTGTACTTTTTTGAGCACACAGATTTTCTAATTCACTCCACACATCTTCTTTCAGAACATGATGGTCAAAATACTGTGTATATACGTAGCCTGCGTAAACCGGTAATGTTACTTCACGTATTGGCAAAAGGGTAAATAGCAATTCAGTTAGTCCTATGTCGTCAATCCCAATACGCTCCAAGTACTGCTTTAGAGTCGTACCATTGTATTTTACGGAATACTTCATCTTAAGACCTTTACAGGAAAAATGATTTTCCAAGAAGCTAATCCATTCTAATCCTAGCTCTTTGATTGTATGAAATAATTCCTCAATGCATGATTCATACTTTGGATACTTATCTATCAATGCATTTTGAAAGGACTCTATCTGAAACTCACAATCTATTGTTCCCCACAAGCTACCTATCTGTAGTTTGTGGGGTTCTGCTTCATCAATATCAAAAGACAAGTTTACATCTTCACAAAACTGTCTCATGATCCCTTTTGCTATATCATTGGAATAGAAAGGATATACTTTTCTTTCATCCTTACTATCTGTTATCTTGCAAACTTCAAAATGGCAGTTTATTAACAAACCAATTAAAGAAGTTGCAATACCATTCCCTATAATTATAGCTTTTTTCTTATTATTCATTTTCCACACGTCCAAGTAAAATACTTGCTGTATTTCCCGCAAATGCATAAGAATTAGATAATGCATAGTTCACTTTTGTCTCAACCTTTTCTGTTAAGAAATCATGAGCTTCACTTACATCCATCTTATCTGTTAAACGAATATTTGGAGCAATACAGTCATTCTTTAAACATAACAAAGTAGCTGCCATTTCAACAGCTCCTGCTGCTGCAAGACAATGTCCAATCATGGACTTATTAGATGCTACATAAAGGTGCTTATCTTTTCCAAAGAAGTTATTGATTGCATCTACTTCCATCTTATCATTTAAACTTGTACCTGTTCCATGGGCATTAATATAATCCACAGCATCTTTTGATACTTCTGTATGAGCCATTGCCATTTCCATAGAAGCAAGTGCACCAACTCCATCAGGACTTGGGCTTGTAATATGATACGCATCATTATTGATACCGTATCCTAGGATCTCTCCATAAATATGGCTTCCACGTTTCTTAGCACTTTCCATGGTTTCAATTACAAAAAATGCTCCGCCCTCACCTAAATTAATTCCATCACGATTGTTATCGAACGGCTTACATTGTCCTTCACGAA
>DBKX01000168.1:0-5653 GCA_002297865.1 Lachnoclostridium sp. UBA739 | reverse complement strand
ACGTGGAATCCCGTACATGAGAATTCAGTTAATGGATCTGCCCCACCTGCGATAACCATATCTGCTTTTCCTGACTGGATTAAATCATAAGCAATTCCAGCTGCTGTTGTACCTGCTGCACAAGCAGACATCGTAGTATAACAGCCTCCTTTTATACCGCACTTTTCTTTTATCCATGGTACAAAAGACGGAATCTGAGTCAGCCACTCAGGTTCGCATTTTCCGTTTCGTTCATCTCTAACATAGCTCATAATTCTTCCATTTGCAGCAAGAGAAGTTGCAAATGCTAGATAGGCTCTTTCGTTGTATTGTGAAACTTCGTCAACTGATATTTTCGCATCTTCAAATGCTTCATCAATTGCACGTTCCATTATATATGTAATTCGTTCTTTATCGTTTTGGTTTTCTGTCAAATATGGAAATTCTGCATTTTCTATTTCGCCTACATACTCTGTTTTCAATCTGCTCGCATCAAATAAGTTACATTTTTTTAAACCAGAAACGCCATTCAGTAAATTGTTTAAATATTCTTCTTTATTATTGCCATTGCTTGTAATTACACCAATACCAGAAACAACAATCCTTTTATCCATACTATTCAACACCTTTTACTTCACGGATATAATCAGCAATAGAGGATACACTTCTAAAGATAGCCATATCTTCATCACTAACTTTAACATCAAACACTTCTTTCAAGCCAACAACTAATTCTAATGCATCTACAGAATCCAATCCAAGACCTTCTCCATCTTCTGCATATGATTCAAATATAGGTGCATCGTAATCGATTTCATCTGGATTTACATCCTCTAAACCTAATTTGTCAATAATCATTTCTAATACTTGTTTTTCTAATTTTGTTTCCATACTCTCTTCTCCTTTTCATAAAATCATTTTTGGGCGTTTGCGAAACGATATTTATGACAAAACAAAAGCCCTGTCTGCCATTGTAGCACCCCTGCGTAACTTTCTCGTGCAACAGAGTAATTTACATCTATCTCATTCGAGCTAGTTTCGCAATTACCTATAAAAACTGTTATATAGTATGCATTTTTATTTTGTCACATTATAGACTTAATGTCAATTAAATTGCCCTAATATTTCTAAATTTATGAATCATTTATGATAAAGTCCTAATATTTCTAAATTCGATTTACTTACTAATTATTTTTTTCTAACTAAACGATAACTATCCTCTATTTACATATTGCAAATACAAAAAGGAATGAATGCTTCTCACACTCATTCCTTTTCTACCTTCTATATATCCCGGACTCCAATATACCGAAACGTATCCATCAGGCACAATGCCCCAAATCCCACCTCTGGATTGGGGTACTCAGGAGCAAACGCCAATTGTCTCGCACCGGCAATCAAGTACGCCTTCACCTTTTCTCCATATAAAAATGGATCAAATCCTCTGACAATTCCCCATTCCATTAAAAGGGCTGCTGCACCTGCCACAAATGGCGTTGCCATAGACGTTCCTGTCTTTTGGGTATACCCTCCATTTGGCGCACTTGACAAAATATTTACTCCTGGTGCCACCAAATCCGGCTTAACCTGACCAGTCAAGGTATAACCGCGACCTGAGAAAAATGCCAAACTATCGGTGTCACTGTCATAGGCCCCAACCGTAATTGCCTTTGATGAAGTAGCAGGAACCGTTAATGTTGTAGTAAGTGATGGACGAAGGAATTTCGTTGTAGGATTCACTCGTTCTGCAATGGGAAACCACATGTAATAATCCCCTGTTACAATCCTGCGTGGTGTAAATTCAAACCGCCAGATCCCCTCTGTCAAAAAGTCATTGCCGGTCGCAGGAATCATTTCAATATAGATTTCCTGCAAACGATTGTACGGTGTAGGTTCTCCATAGTACAGAAAAACCTGTGTTTCTTCTAACACAAACTGCTGCTTGCCTGCTGTCCTGGTTATTGTTCCCGAACTGGTATCTCCAGGCGCATGAATCGTGATATCAAAATCATCATAGAAGTTCTTCCAAATCTGCATATTAATAGTTCTTTCACCACTAGCTACAGACATTTCAACATTCTGTATTTCTCCTTCTACTAAAACACCCGAATGATGCCTAGAAGAAGAACCTTCATTGCCCGAACCTATTACTATGGTATTTTTCCAAAGTCCCGATACATCATTAATATACTGTTCTAGAATGGAGTTATTGGCATGAGAACCATAATTATTACCAAAACTGATATTAACTGAAAGGGGACGTTGCAACTCAATGGCACGCCGCACTACAAAATCAAGCCCTTGCATAAGCTGTGTTGTCCTTGGAAAGCTGTCTGTTGTAGATGCTCCTAATTTTACAATGAGAAGTTCACTCTGAGGTGCAACACCTCTTGGTGCATTTTGCTGCCCTCTCCCACCACCTGCTAATATACCTGTTACATGGGTTCCGTGACCAGACAGATCCTGACTTGGGACTATATTAAAACGCTCTTGTCTTGTCTTCGCACGCAATGCCTCATTAATTTGCATTTGTGTATATAAGGTTCCAGATGTATAGCCCTCGGGAGGCGCATTGTCACCTGATGCTGGAATCGTCTGATCCCATAAATCTAAGATACGAGTAGTTCCATCCTCATTGCGAAAGTCAGGATGGGAATAATCAATGCCTGAATCCAGCACTGCCACTAATATGCCTGAGCCAAAAAGTCCTGATGGCGAACTCTGTACTGGTGTTATACAAGATGCACTTTTGCCACTGGTAACAGCAAAAAAAAGTCCTCGTGGCATCTCAATATACTCAATCTGAGGGTATTCACTCAAACGGCCAATCAAATACTGCGGAATTGTAATAATTGCATAACCCGCAAGCAGCTCCACCACAGAAATCTCTAATTCCCGACGAATATTGTCAAGGCTCTCTGCATATCGCACAATCAGCTCCCAGGTATTGTTTGCCGCATCATATCCAAGATTTAAGTCCGCCGTCTTCTCTCTTTGCTCAACCGACGAGTCCAAAGCCAGCTTTAACTGGTTGTCAATCTTCTCACTGTTCATTGCTACCTCAGTAAACACTTTTCCTTTATTGTATGAAAGAAAGTGTCCATATGTTATTCACTACTCAGTATCACGAAATTGTAAACTGTATAACTTCTTATACATACCATCTAGTTCCATCAGCTTTTCATGATTGCCCTGTTCTACAATTTGACCATCCGCAATAACAGCAATCTCATCGGCATTTTTAACCGTTGATAGACGATGTGCAACTGTAATCGTTGTTCTGCCTTTACCCAATTCGTCAAGTGCTTGCTGTATCAAAATCTCAGTGGTATTATCCAGTGCACTGGTTGCTTCATCCAGAATAAGAATGGATGGATTCTTTAGAAATACACGTGCTATACTCAAACGCTGTTTCTGACCACCAGACAAACGAACCCCTCGTTCTCCAATCTGCGTATCGTAACCATGTTCCATTGTTAGGATATAGTCATGAATGTTTGCTTTCTTTGCAGCTTCCACAACCTCTTCTTCTGTGGCATCTAGTCTTCCATACAAAATGTTATCTCGTATGCTGGCATTGAACAAATAAACATCCTGCTGCACGATACCAATGTTTTTACGTAAAGATTCCATGGTAATATCACGAATATCTTTATTATCAATGAGTATTTTCCCAGAGGAAATTTCATAAAAATGAGGAATCAAATGGCAGATTGTTGTCTTGCCACCACCACTTGGTCCAACCAGAGCAAACTTTTTGCCCTTGGCAATATCCAGATTCACATGGCTTAATACCTCTTTGTCTTCATCGTAGCTGCAGCTCACATCCTGGAACGATATATGTCCTTCCAGCTTACCAGCGGGCACTGCTCCTTTACTATCTTTCTCAGGCTCCTGATCCATAATCTCAAGGAAACGTTCAAATCCTGTAACTCCACTTTGATACTGTTCCATAAAATTAATTAATGTTGTAAGCGGTGATAAGAATAGATTAATCGAAACAATAAATGCTGAGTAGTCACCAAAATTAATATGACCCTTATATAAGAACAAACCTCCTGCAATCAATACAATTACATTGAATACGTCTGTTACAAAAGAGGTCGTTGAGAAAAACTGTCCCATGGCTTTATAAGCATCACGACGTGAACTGACGAACTCTTCATTTCCTATCTCAAACTTCTTCGATTCTTCCTCTGCATTGGTAAATGCCTTGGTAACGCGAATACCAGATATACTGCTTTCAAGAGATGCATTAATCCTGGCAACTGCTTCTCTACTTTTCTTAAATGCTTTACGCATTCTAACACGTAAAGAAAGTGATATGAACACTAAGATTGGTACACAGGCAAAAATGATTAGTGTTAATCCCCAATTGATCGTTCCAAGGTACACGAATGATGTAATAATTGTAATGGAACAGATAATGATATTCTCAGGTCCATGATGAGCCAGTTCGCTTATATCCATTAAATCATTGGTCATTCTAGACATAATCTTTCCTGTTTCATGTTCATCAAAGAAACTGTATGGAAGCTTTTCGAGATGATGAAACATATCACGACGCATCTGTGCCTGCATCTTGACTCCCATAACATGCCCCTGATACTGAATAAAGTAACGTAATAACATACGAATAAAATAAAGCATAAATAAGGTAATACCTGCAAAGATTATCATCCGGTAATTACGATTCGGGATAAGATTATTTAGCATATTTCGAGTTACAATGGGATATACAATACCTATTACTGACACTAGAAAAGATGCAAGCATGTCTAGTATAAATAATATTCTATGTGGCTGATAGTATTTTATAAATCTTTTTAACACTTTTATTAATCCTTTCTTTCCTTTTAAAGTCTAGTATAGCACATTTTCGTTTTTTTTTGGCATAACCTTTTTGCGTTGTATTAGTAAGATAACGTGATTCAAACGATTACTGAATCGCAAGAACAGTTGGATCATGGTACAGAAGAGATAAATGAGAATTCACAGAAGATTACATCGAAGAGTGCCGAAGTTAAGGAACAAACGGAGAAAGTACTGAGTGACGTGGGAAGGGTAGCTGCCTGTTTTGGAGTTTTATATATACTATATATACACTATTTTCCAGACTGACTACATACTTTTCTTCAGTACTACATTTAACCATTTCTCATGGTCTCTTCTCACCCTAACATCACCAGTTACATACATCTCTAAAACTTTATATTTTCCAACTTTACTAATTAAATTTTCAAAGAGTTCTTCCGTCATATCCAAAAAATAACGTCCATTCCTATGTCCAGCCTTTTCTCCATATTTAAACGAGCAATAAATAACTCCATCTTGCTTTAATGACTCATTTAATTTCTGCATTATATTAGGTATTTCTTTTTTGTCAACATGTAGTAAAGAAGCACAAGCCCAAACTCCATCAAATTCATTTTCAAACGATATATTTTCGAAATCCATACATTTCACTTGCTGCCCAATCAAATGACTTGCCATCTCACACAGCTTTTCTGACCCATCAATGGCAATAATCTTATACCCATTATCAATAAAATATTTGCTATCACGCCCCGAACCACAACCCAAATCAAGAATCTTAGCACCTTGGTTAAGGAATTTCAAAAATTGCTGATACTGCTCGCTCATATCAGCATTGACTGTATTTTCATAAAATTTA
>DBKX01000036.1 GCA_002297865.1 Lachnoclostridium sp. UBA739 | reverse complement strand
TATATTGCGAAAATGGATTACTATATATTGTGGCATCATTCTTGACTATGATGTTTTCATTTGTTAAAATATCAATTGAACAAAACGAAGTAAGGAAAATATTTTAGATTTATGCTATGTAAATAGTGGAAGGGGATAATTTTTATCATGATTAAAGTAGTCAAACGAGACGGGGAAATCTCTGAGTTTAAACTAGAAAAAATCAAGAATGCCATTACGAAAGCATTTCAAGCAACTGAGAATGAATATACAGAAGATATTATCAGCTTACTATCACTTCGAGTCACTTCTGATTTTCAAAAAGATATTATAAATCAAAATGTACACGTAGAAGATATACAAGACAGCGTGGAAAGTGTATTAGAGAGTACAGGGTATACTGAAGTTGCAAAAGCATACATACTGTATCGTAAAAATCGTGAAAAAATTCGAAATATGAAATCCACTATCTTAGATTACAAAGAAATTGTGAATAGTTACGTAAAGGAAGAGGATTGGCGAGTAAAGGAAAATTCGACAGTTACTTATTCAGTTGGAGGATTGATTTTACATAATTCTGGGTCTATTACAGCCAATTACTGGCTTTCAGAAATATATGATGAAGAAATTGCCAATGCCCACAGGAATGCTGATATACATATTCATGATTTATCTATGCTTACAGGCTACTGCGCGGGATGGTCATTAAAGCAGCTTATTAAAGAAGGGTTAGGAGGAATTCCAGGTAAAATTACATCATCACCTGCAGCCCATCTTAGCACCCTCTGCAATCAAATGGTTAACTTTTTAGGAATTATGCAGAATGAATGGGCAGGAGCACAGGCATTTTCATCATTTGATACTTATCTTGCACCGTTTGTTAAGAAAGATGCATTAACTTATAAGGAGGTAAAGCAATGTATACAAAGTTTTATCTACGGAGTGAATACACCTTCCAGATGGGGAACACAAGCACCATTTTCTAATATTACATTAGACTGGACAGTTCCATCGGATATGGCTAATTTGCCTTGTATTGTAGGTGGAAGAGAGGTTGATTTTACATATAAAGAATGCAAAAAAGAGATGGATATGATCAATAAGGCATTTATTGAAATCATGATTGAGGGAGATGCAAATGGAAGAGGATTCCAGTACCCAATTCCAACCTACTCCATCACCAGTGATTTTGATTGGTCTGATACGGAAAATAACAGACTGTTATTTGAAATGACATCCAAATACGGGACACCTTATTTTTCTAATTATATTAATAGTGACATGGAACCTAGTGATGTGCGTTCCATGTGTTGTAGACTTCGTCTTGATTTGCGCGAACTTCGTAAGAAGACAGGTGGATATTTTGGTTCTGGAGAGAGTACAGGATCAGTCGGAGTTGTCACAATTAATATGCCTCGAATCGCTTATTTAGCGAAAGATGAAGCTGAATTTTTCGATAGACTGAAGCGTATGATGGATATTGCAGCACGTTCCTTAAAGGTAAAGCGACAAGTAATTACAAAGTTATTGAACGAAGGGCTTTATCCATATACAAAGAGATATCTTGGCAATTTTGATAATCATTTTTCGACTATTGGTTTGATTGGAATGAATGAGGTTACGCTAAATGCAAAATGGATTGGTAAAGATTTAACAGATGAAAAGTCACAGGCCTTTACCAAAAAGGTACTCAAGTATATGCGTGAAAAACTTTCGGACTATCAAGAATTGTATGGAGATTTGTATAATTTGGAGGCTACACCAGCGGAATCCACAACATATCGTTTGGCAAAACATGATAGAGAAAGATGGCCGGATATTAAGACAGCAGGAAATGAACATGATGTGCCTTATTATACAAACAGCTCCCATCTTCCAGTAGATTACACAGACGACGTTTTCAGCGCCTTGGATATACAGGATGATTTACAGACGTTATATACTTCTGGAACGGTATTTCACGCATTTTTAGGTGAAAAGCTCCCAGACTGGAAGGCGGCGGCAAAACTTGTCCGTACCATTGCTGAGAATTATAAATTACCTTACTATACTATTTCACCTACCTATTCTATCTGCAAAACACATGGTTATCTTGCAGGGGAGCATTTTGTCTGTCCACATTGTGGAGAAAAGGCAGAAGTATACAGCAGGATTACAGGTTATTACCGACCAGTACAAAATTGGAACGATGGGAAGAGTCAAGAATATAGGAATCGAACTACATATAAAAAGATAGATTTTGCTTCTCACAAGCCAGTGGAAGTGATAAGACTAACAGATGATAATAAAGTCGAACTTCATGTAAATGACGATTTACTTGAAGATGGCATGTATCTGTTTACAACAAAGACTTGTCCCAATTGCCAAATTGCAAAAACAATGCTAGAAGAGATACCATATGTAACAGTAGATGCGGAGGAGAATCCTGGACTTGCAATGGAATATGGCATAATGCAAGCACCAACTTTGCTCATTATGCACAATGGAGTTATTAAAAAGTGTGCAAATGTATCAAATATCAAGTCCTATCTAGCGGATAACGCTTTTGTGCGAAAATAGGAAACCGTTGTAAGATATTGTGTTAAGGTTTGTTTCATGGTATAATAGAACTAATTATGAAGTTTGTAATAGGTGCGATTTAAGTTAAGGAGTTTTGTTATCATGGAAGATGTACAAAGAGTAGACAGTGAATATAAGTATGGACTTGAGAAGTACAATGCTTTAATTGAAATGGATTGTTGCTGCTTTTTTGAGTATAACATCGGAGCAGATCGGTTAACATTTTCAAATAACATGGTAATTCCGGAATTAAGTGGAAAGGTTATTGAACATAGTACCTTCCAGATGTCCAGCATAATTGTAGATAGAGATGTTCCAATTGTAAATGAGTTTTTGCATTTTGCAAGTGAGAGTCCAGTGGAATTTCGGATTAAGGGTTTTGTACAGAATGCAATTTGGTGTCAAGCAAGAGGCAATGCAATTAAAGATGACGAAGGTAATACAATTGCTTTCGTTGGCTACATTTTGAATATTGACGAACAGAAAAGAGAAAAGGAAGAGCAAACTACCAGAAGTAGAATGGATTCTTTGACTGGTGTTTGGAATCAGCTTGCTGTGAAAGAAATCATTGACGGTATTTTACATACAAGTGATTCCGGTGAGCGTTATGCTTTTATGATTCTAGATTTAGAGGAGTTCGATACTTTAAAGCAGAGACTTGGTTTTTTGTTTGGTAATGTTGTACTTAACAATATTGCTGTAAATCTAAAAAAGCACCTATCAGAAGGAGATATTATTGGGCGGGTAGGAGAAGATGAATTTGTGCTTTTCTTCAGTAATGTAGAAACTGCTGCAGAAGTCAAGGGAAAAGCGGAGCTTCTGGAAAAAACAGTTCAGGATACCTATATTGGTGAAAATCTTGACTTGAAGATTTCCTGTAAAATAGGAATCAGCTTTTTTCCAGAGCAAGGAACAAGATATATTGAGTTATTTTCAAAGGCAGATATCGCTTTATTTGAAGCAAAGCAGAAGGAAAGAGTATGTAGTGTTTATCACCGAGATAATCTTGTACTTCCAAAGCTGTCTAGTGGTCAAATTTATTACAATGCATATGATACATCAGAGTTAAACTCTTATGCCAAGAGTGAGACAAATATGGATTTGGTTCAATTTGCTATGGACTTGCTCTCCAATACAAAAGATGTTGGAAGTGCGGTAAATATGCTTTTGGACAAAATTGGGCGAAAGTTTCATGTTAACAATGTAATCGTTGTAGAACAAGAAAAGAATAAAGTTGACGTTTCTTATTCATGGAATTTTAATGAGGGACTAGGAAAAGGTATCATATCAAAAGAGTATATCGTAAAATTGTATCATCTGACAGCCAAAGCAGGTAGTGGAAAGAAAAGCTGTTTTACAGAACTGGATATGGGAATTGGTGTTCCAGGTGGAGGAACGATGCTGTTATGTGGCTTTTATGACGAGGATGAGTTAAAAGGTTATGTTTATATGGAGCGAAATAACGAATTCTGTCACTGGAATGAACAGGAGGTAGAGTCTTTCTTGTTCATTGCAAAAATCATTTCGTTCTATCTTCTAAAGCTTCGCAATTCAGAACGTATAACTGAAAAAATGGAATTGGCAAAGAATTATGATTCTTTGACTGGATTGCCAACCATTCATAAATTTTTAACCGATTCTAAGATTTTAGTACAAGCATACAATACAACAAAATTTGCAATCGTATCTATGGATATGAAGAATTTTAAGTATATTAATGACTCATTGGGATATGATGTTGGTGACAAGCTGCTCACAGAATTTGCGCAGTATCTGAGAGATACTTCAGTTGGAAAACAAATCTGTGCACGTTCTTCGGCAGACAATTTTGTTACATTGATACCATTTGAGAACAAGGAACAGTTGAAAAGATATGTAATGGAGATTGCTGAATCATTTGCAGACAAACAGAATCGAAAGAATGTTGCTTTGAACATCGGAATTTCTGCTGGAATTTATATGTTAAAAGATAAAGAAAAAGATTTTATGGCTGCTATTGATAATGCCAACATTGCACGCAAACTTGTTAAGAGTTCAAGTGTTGATATCTGTGCATTCTTTGATGATAATATGGAGCAGGAGATTCGCAAGGAACAGATGATTATCAGTAATATGCATAGCGCTTTAGATAATGAGGAATTTCAGGTTTATCTGCAGCCTAAAATTGAACTTATGACTGGTAAGATTAGTGGGGCGGAGGCGCTGGTACGATGGAGGCGTAGTGATGGAAGTATGTTACCACCAAATGATTTCATTCCACTATTTGAAAAGAATGGGTTCATTGTAAAATTAGATTTTTACATTTATGAGCAGGTATGCAAGTTGTTACAGAATTGGCGAGCTCAAGGTATGAAAATTGTTCCAATTTCGGTCAATGTATCTCGTGTTCATTTATACCATGATGATTTTCTGGATAAAGTTTTGGAGTTAATTAAGAATTATGAAGTAGAGCCGTGGATGATTGAATTCGAGTTAACGGAAAGTATTTTCCTCAATAATACTGTAACTGCTATAACAGTTATGAAGGAACTTAGGAAGTTGGGATTCTGTGTATCGATTGATGATTTTGGTGCGGGTTATTCGTCCTTGAATCTGTTAAAGGATATGAGAACCGATGTATTGAAACTTGATAAAGAGTTCTTCCGTGCAGGAGAAATGAGAGAGGAAGAACGTATTATTGTATCAAGCATTATCAGCATGGCAAAACAGCTCAATATGAAGGTTCTTTCGGAAGGCGTAGAGACACAGATGCAGTCTGATTTTCTTAAGACTGTTGAGTGTGATATGGCACAAGGTTATTTATATGCGAAGCCGTTGCCGGTGAAAGAGTTTGAAATGTTGTTGAAATCATATGGTGAATAAAGAAGAGGTTAGGTTATAGGGCTCTATGTCAAGTGTTGG
>DBKX01000037.1 GCA_002297865.1 Lachnoclostridium sp. UBA739 | reverse complement strand
CAACTTTCTTCTTTTTATAAGCAAGCCCATAGATCAAAAGTGCAGCTAATAATGCTCCTATTATGGACACAAATGGCATAAAAAAAATCGTCAGGCTGCTTATTTTCTGAAAATAGAATGTTCCTCCTGAAGTAATTAATAGAATAACTGCTAAGGAGGAACCAGCATTCAAACCAATGATTCCAGGTTCTGCTAGTTCATTTTTTGTTACTGTCTGCAGAATACATCCTGAAGTTGAAAGTGCAGCTCCTACAAAGACCGCAACCAGAATTCTAGGCAGACGAATGGAATGAATGACTGTGGTCTGCATACTCGTCCCGTATCCAAAGAGTGTCTTTACGATATCAAGAATGGCAATGTGATATTTCCCAATGCTCATACTCCATAAACATACCAAAAGTAATAGTCCGAATACCATTGGATAAGATAATTTTGTGCGCTTGTTCATTAGCCATTCTCCTTTCGTACCATCCACAAGAAGAACGGAACTCCCATTAAAGAAGTAAACAGTCCCACTGGTGTTTCATATGGAGCATTAATAAGTCTAGCACCAACGTCAGCCCATACAACCAGTGCACTTCCCATAAAGAAAGAAACTGGTATAATCAAACGGTAATCCACTCCCACGATTCTTCGAGTGATACTTGGTACAATTAATCCCACAAATGCAATATTTCCTGACACACTGACACATACCGCACAAATTGGAATTAATAATAGCAAAGTAAGTATGCGGATTTTCACTGGATTTTCTCCGAGACCAATTGCGACGTCTTCTCCGAGACTTACTATATTAATGTGTTTTGCAAGAAGAAGGGCTAAGATAGTTCCCACTGTTCCCACAATTACAAGAAGCCACACACTATCCCATGTAACGCTTCTGAATCCACCTGCTACCCAGAATGCTAGATTCTGTAATTTATTGTTTAACAGGGCAATTGCAGATGCAAGGGAAATGAAAAATGTACTTAATGCGGTTCCCGCTAATAATAGTCGTGAAATATTCATATTTCTGGCATTTTGCATACTAAAGAACAAAACTAATAAACCGCTTACGCATGCCCCAAAAAGTGCAGCTAAGGTTGTACCAAATAATCCGTACAGATTCTGATTTACAGAAACAATAGCGATTGCTAAGGTAGCCCCCTGGGTAATGCCCATCATGGAAGGCTCCGCAATGGGATTTCTAGTAACCCCCTGCATCATAGCTCCCGTAATACCAAGAAAACCGCCTACTAGGGCGGTAGAAACAGCTCTAGGCAGTCTTCCATTACGGATAAGCTGCATATCAAGCGACTCATCATAACGGAAGAAACTGTCCCAAATGACTGTAAGCGATATATTTTTTGTTCCCCATGCGATAGCAGCTACCAGCCCAATGGCTGCCAGCACAAAGCATGCAAATGCTAAAACGAATGCTTTTTTCTTATTGGAGTTATTTTGTAAGTTCATCAATATAAGAACGCACTTCTTCTATTAAGAGCTGTCTGCCAACTGGGCTGTATCCTTGATTAAAGTAAGGACTTGAAGGCAACATTTTGTACTTGTTATTTTTTACATTTTCCATGCTTGTCCAGATAGATGATTTTTCTAATGTCTGTATATCTTCATCTGTGCCAACTCCGATTAAATAATCCGCTTCAATCTCTGCTAACCCTTCCAAAGTAACAACCGGAAGAGAGACATTTTCCTGCTCTGGCAGATTTTCTGGTCTTGCTAATCCTAAGTCTTCATACATAAAGCTTCCTAAACCTGCACCATCAAACACAAAGATAGAGCCATAACTAGCTAAGAAAGACAAGTATGTGGCATCTTCACCCATATAACTCTTAACTTCATTACCTAATTCTTTTGCTTTGGCTTCATAGTCCGCTAACCACTTCTTTGCAACATCTTCTCTATCCATAAGCGCAGCAACTTTCATGAAATCTTCTTTCCAGTCCATCTGTGCAAGTTCAATCATGATAGTTGGGGCGATTTCACTTAATTGAGTATAAGATTTTTCCTGTGTCTTAGAGATTACGATTAAATCTGGTTCAAGTGCTATGACAGATTCAATATCTACTGTTTCACTCATGCTATATCCAAGTATCAAAGCACCCTTTAATGTTTCTTCTAAATAACTAGGGAACTTAGTATAATCGTATGCATCCGAGTTACAGGTTCCCACTACCTGAAAGCCTAGTAAAGCCAAGGTATCACTATTACCACTTAGATCTACAATTCTTTTGGGAGCAGCTGGAATTGTCACCTCTCCATTGGCATCTGTTATAACTCTTGTTTCCGCTTCTTGCGGCTGTTGTTTATTATCTTTATTGTTAGAACAGCCTGCTGCGCCTAACATAAATACACAAGCCATTACGGCTGCAAATATTCTTTTTTTCATGTTGTTAACCTCATTGTTCTATTTTTCATTGATAATCGTTCTCATTACCGTAGATGATTATACATAAGCTTACATTCTGTGTCAACTTATATTTCTTGTTTTCCACATTTTTCTACTCTTATCCACTAAGCTTATCTTTTAATGCTAAGATAGCACTAACAAATATGACAAGGCACATAACGCTCGTATATGCTATTAGAATTGCCATAACTTTGCTTTCTAATCTCTGTGGAACAATTTCTCCATATCCAATGGTTGTAAATGAAATAACAGTATAATATAAAAGATCAAGACTTGTAACAGGTGTTGAGGCAGCAACATTAATATACGCATTTTCAAATAAATTTGAAATCATAACAACACCAAGGAAAAGATTCAAAACAATAAGCATCATTAAAATAAGTGCACCTGCTAACACTACTTTCAGTGGATATTTCTGCTCGACTTTTTTCTTTTGTCCAAATCTGCATAAACAGCAGCTCACTGGCTCCATGCTAATATGAATCAGCATGTTCATATTCAGAATATAAGATACCAAAAGGCCGATTAAAACCACTTTTCCGCAAGATTCCATAACTGCTTTTTCACACCACAAAAAATAGGAATATACAAATAAAATATATGATGTCACAAGGAAACTAAAGCACAACTTTCGTTTGTGAATGGTTTTAATGAGTCGCTCTATCTTGGAGAAAATCAAAAGCGGCAAACCGAATACAAAGTAAAATGCAATTAGCAAAATAGTCAAGATGAAAACCATTAGCAAAAAAATACGCTCCTGTGAAGAGTTATTTAAAAGCAATTGACTGCGTTGATAGGAAAACACTGCTAGTAAGGCGATAGTTGTACCAATGGCAATTTTAACCAGTATTTTCCCAATTCCAGTAGTCGACTGTAATAGACCTTGATATGCTTCTGTTACCGAATGAAACATTTGATTCATTGGGACACGTTTATTTTCAACGGAATTGCTATATAAAAGCAACCCCAAAATTGTTGTGGCATAAATCACTATCTTACTCATACAACACCTCTTTTCCATACTTTATCATATTCCCATTGTATCAATATTATTTCACGATCCTAGGTACAATCTTTTCCTACTAAAAAATGTCTTTTTACATTGTTATTTTACATTTTTCATGTTATAATTAATTGGTCTAGAAACTTATTGAGGCGGTGATAAATACATATGTCAACTTATATTTATGACTTTAACATTGCTGCATTTATTTTTATTCTTTCTCTCAATGTAATCTTTCATATGAAACAAATATTTCATAATAGGAAGAATAAAATATTTCATGTAATGTTAGTAACAGGTATTATGTCCACTTTAACAGAGACTTTGTGCTATGTTTTCTACCAGCATCCTAATGTCCCGCGCCCACTTCTTTTACTTACAGTTTTTATTCATCTTGTTTATTTTACAGGGGGCTTCATTACATTTTATTTTTTTGTAATAGAAACGATTCATCCTGGTGTTCGAAGTCTTTGGAACAAATTGGTAGGTATAACATCTATTGTAGCTGCTTTCCTGTTTTCCATCATTACAATATTAGCAAACGGCACGTTTCACTCTAGTTCCAATAGTGCTTCTCATCAACTTATCATTTTAATTATATGGTTTGCACTTTTTATTTTCCTAATCCTGAATTCGCTGATCTCCTTATTTAGGAATCGTAACCTGAACAATGTTTATTTAAAAATAGCCTGCTGCTATCTTTTCATTACGACCATTTTTTCATTTTACATAAAGATTGCCTATCCACGTGTTTTAATAGCCGGATTTTCAAACGCTATCTTTCTGTTCTTTCTATTTATCTCGAGCGATAACGATGAAATGTATCTGGATAAGACGGTAGGATGTTATAATAACCGAGCATTTATTGAAAAAACAGCTGATTGCTTTGAACACAAAAAACCGTTTACTGTTTTATCATTTACAATTAATGAATACCCTTATATCGATCAGGTATTAGGACAAGAATCTGTTGAAGCACTTAACAGGCGTATTACTCAATTTTTATTTAAGGCTTTTGGAAAACATAATATTTATGCACTTTATAATATTGGCTATGCTATGTTTCTTGACAGTAGCCAAACAGATGTTAACCAGGTAATTCAAACCATTCAGAAGCATTTTCGTGAACCGTTTTCTTTGAATGGTCGGTTAGAAATACTGACTCCTATTTTCTGTTTAGCCAAAGAACCTGCTTTTGCCAAAAACGGGCAGCAGATTATTGATGAAATACATAATACCTTTGCGGATATGAATAAGAACAAATCCCACACAGTTACTTATGCAACTGGAAAATATCTGAAGCTTGTGCAACGTGAACAGCAAGTCATCTATGCAATGAAGAAAGCCATTGAACTGAACTCTTTTGAAGTATATTATCAGCCAATCTATGACTTAGAAGCAAAGTGTATTCGTTCATTAGAAGCCCTGCTTCGTCTCAATGATGATAAACTTGGTTTTATCCCTCCTGATGAATTTATTCAGATTGCTGAGAAAAATGGTATGATTATTGACATCAGTTCCATTGCATTTCGTAAGGTATGTGAGTTTATCCACGATAATGACATAAAATCTCTAGGCGTTGACTATGTGGAATATAATCTCTCTATCGTGGAATGTGACAACCCTATGCTAGCAAATGATTTACTTGAGGTTATGAATGAATTTGGCGTCTCTCCTTCACAAGTGAACTTTGAAATAACAGAAACTGCTCAGGCTCACAATATAAGTGAACTCATTCGCAATATGGAGCGACTCATTGAATCTGGTTCCACCTTCTCTATGGATGACTATGGAACTGGGTATTCTACAACCCATTATTTGATTAAACTTCCTTTGCATATTGTAAAAATTGATAAAAGCATTCTTTGGCCTGCTATGAAAGATGCAAAAAGCTATAATGTACTTAGACAGCTCATTGCAACTATAAAGTCAATTGATAAAAAAATTGTTGTGGAGGGTGTAGAAACACAGGAAATGGTCGACATATTAGACAAGTTAGACTGTGAATATCTACAAGGATACTTCTACTCCAAACCAATTCCTGCAGATCAAATCATCCGTTATTTAAAAGAGATGAATAAAAAAGGATGAAAAACTTTCCTAGTCAAAAAAAATGAGGTGTGATTCATAGAATCACATCTCAAAACATTTGGCATAACGTCATGCTCTAACCTAAGAAGAAGCCTCTTTCCATTCACTATTTTACTTTAACAGATTTTACACTGCTAAAGCTACTATGAATCTTCTTACCATCTACTACTGTATAAGCTTTCACTTTGAAGTAATATGTTTTCTTTGCCTTTAATCCTGTTTTTGTGTATTGAACAGTGGATTGACTTGTAATGTTCTTTACCTGTTTAAATCCAGTTGTCTTACTTGTTGAAGCATATACTTCATATCCTTTTGCTCCTCTGACTTTTTCCCAAGAAAGTATCGCCTTATTAGTTCCAGCTTTTACTGTTAATCTAGTTTGGGACGGTCTTGTTGCAGTATTTAATACTGCGGAAGAATCTCCTGTAACTTTCTTTCCATCAACTGTCTTATACGCATTTACTTTAAAACTGTACTTTGTTCCTGAAACTAACTTTTTGCCACTGATTTTTGTTACGGTAAAAGTATTATTGGAAGCATTAGTTGTCCCTGCTTTTACATATTGTTTTCTGGAACTATCATAAGCATAAATTTCATAACCATCAGCCTTAGACACTTTTGTCCATCGTAACGTAACGCTCTTCGTTGTTAAGTCACTGGCAACTAACCTTGCAACTTTACCTGGTTTT
>DBKX01000368.1 GCA_002297865.1 Lachnoclostridium sp. UBA739 | reverse complement strand
ACGAAACTATCTTCTTCATCCTCTGCAGACAACACAAAATAATATGGAGCCTTTACAGAAAAATGATAATCCATCGCTTTCGCCTTATCCTGACAAGACCATATCTCAAAATTAACGGAATTCCTGCCTGACATGTCAGTTATATAATTAGCAAAATTAAGTATTTGACTAATATTTCTATCACTTATAGAATCTGTTTTAAAACTTTTTACAGACTTTCTCACAAAAATGGCATCATACTGGTTCATGCTATACACCTTATTTTCCGAATCTCTAATTTAACATATTTAGTTTATCACAAAATTAGCTTTTTTAATGCACAATTAATAACTTTTTCGCGTAACTTTTTTGTCTATTTTTCATCCCTTTGGGAGTCCAATACTATTTTCTTACTATAATTCAAGGGAGAAATTCCATAATACTTCTTAAAAAGCTTGCTAAAGTGGTAGACATCCTCATATCCTACTTGGTTTGCAACACTTCGAATACTTCCATGAGATTCATTTTCAAGCATTTCCTTCGCCTTATCCAGTCTAATTTTTATCAAATAATTAATTGGCGATTCCCCTGTCTGTTCTTTAAAAAGCTTAGATATATAGACAGGACTCAAATATAAATTTTGTGCGATCTGATCTAAGGAAATTTTACAAGCGTAATTTTCATTTAAGTAACTAATAATTTTCTTCACAACATAATTTTTATTATATGACTCAAACCGGCAAGATTTCTGTTTTTCCGTAACAGGCTGCATTTCTCTTAAAATAACCAGAATAATCTGCATGAGCTGTGCTTTCAGCATAAAATATTTTCCCAAGTTATTAGACTCATACTCTGCAACCATCTCATAACATCGCTTAATTATATCCTGTCTGCTTTCTAGAGACATTCGAAGAACATAACCACCATCTTTTAAGATGATTGCATTTTCAGGCATTCCTATAAAATGAAAATCCATAAATCCTGTCACAAATTCAACAATTGGTTCCTTCTCATTGGCTTCCATACTTTGATGTTTAATGCCGGGATTACACATAATCACATCGCCAGCCTGCACCTCGTAATCCTTTCCTTCTATATGATATTTGCCCTTGCCGGATAATATACAAGTCAGTTCTGCATAATCGTGCTGATGATATTTACCATCCCCAACTAATTTACTTTTTGATGCAAATAAAACAGTAGGGTTAAAATCATTATCTGTTATGTCAAATTTATTCACTTCATCACCTCTGAATTGTGCTTTTCTGTAAAGTTATAGTATGCCTAACTACTGCTTTCATTGTAACGTTTTTAAGTTCATCACATGTTACATTATAATTTTCATCAATAGTCCAACCGATACTAACTCTGCAAAACAAGCTATCCTAAATAATTCGTATTTTCTGTATGCTATGTAGGCATTTACAATAATTTCCTGTGCTATATCCAGTTCCAAACGACTGATTTCATTCATCCGAATCTCCTTATCTAAATAGCGTTTGTATACTTCCTTTACATAATCACATTCTGTAAATCTCTTTATATCTCCAAAAAACAAAAGATTACTTTTTTGCTTATCGCTGTCTGTAAGTCGCGTTTTTGGAGGTCTATATTTTAATAGTTTTGGACACAAACTCAAAAATGCAAGGAGCACAATTCCAAGGCAAACTACAAATACAATACTCAAAAGCAATTTGCTTTCTTTATCTACCTTTAACTTATATGCAAAAGCAATTAATGCCACGTTAAACCCTAATAGTGCTGCATTCTTTGTCTCGGCAAAAGTAAGCCACGAATTCACCCTTACCAGCGTATCTTTAAGCAACGCTAGTACCTTATCTCTTTCCTGCATGATTTTACTCCTTTAATTAATTTCCTTAATAGCCTTAAACACTTTTTTTAATGTATTTTTAAAATCTGGTATTGCTGATTCTACAAAATTTTCAACCTCACTCTCTGCAATCCAGCGAGATTCAGAGTACTTTCTCTTATCAAGACATATTTTACTACTATCATTTATAATCGCAATAGTAATAATTCCTTTATGTGTATGACACTCATCCTCTGGTATCTGATATAGTGCAATTGGAATAGGCTGCCTGTCTTCTCTTGAATCATCTAGTACCACTTCAATATCAATGCCTAAATCACTTTTGTATTCTTTCTCAATCTGTTCCGATAAACTTGTCCCCTTATTTGCTTTTGCACAACCAAAATCCCACTTATTCGGGAACTTATCTCTTTCCTTACTTCTTTTCATAATTAATATTCGATTATCAATCTGGCGGTAGCAAACAGCCACACAATGAAGCTGAAGCAAAAATGAAGGACTAAATCCTTTATTAATTTGGTCTTTTGATACAATGTGTTCTCGTATTGTTTCTAGCTTTTCCGTTAAATTTCGATCCAACTTTATTTTGTCTAGCGCCCTTTTTACCTCTTTGTACAAAAACTCATCTAATTTAAACTTTGGTTCATTGTCCAGATACCGTCTAACAATTTCACTTTGTTCACGTTCACTATAATAAAAACTATCTCGAAACTCAATGCTGTGATAAATCTTGGGATTATGATACCAGATAATTGGATATAAGTCTCCATCCCATATTCCTCTCAACGTATCATATGCAACTATATTTAAGCAAGATAGACTGTCAGTTCTTGATGAAAGGAGGTAAGCCAGTTCATAACTCACTACAAGACGCCTATCCTCAGTTTTATTCTTAATTCGAAATCCTGTATCTATGTCATTTCCTAAATATTCATTTATCTCGTAATCATCCTTTGCCCTATATTTTTCAAATATATTATCATAAGGTTTTAACTCTTTATTACCATCCTTGGTAATGATTGCAATCCATGCAGCTCCCTTTAGCGAGATCACATTCTGAAGTTTCATTAAATCCACATCTCGTTGAGCACAGTCAGACGAAAGTTCTTCAAAGAATTTTCCGCTTTTTATCTGACCTATCATCTTAATTAAGATTTCAAATACCTTTTCCACAAATATATGTATGTCGCTCTCGTCTTCTACACGAGCCACAAAGATCACTTCATCTCCCAGTACCCTCCAAAGTTCTGCTTCTGGAATCAGACTTTTCGTGTGTTTCTGAATTTTATGAAACAACAAAGATAATACACTGGACCATCCAAAATAGTTAATTGTTTTATATACAGATGAATTCACTACATCAAAAGAAAAGAACAATTCAACCCACCTTGAGTTGTCTTGTTCTTCTCTTCGGCTTCCCATATCTTGTTTCTGCTTCACAAGACTCTCCGAAAACCTCTGTAATGGCTTGCTATTATCAAATCCATTCTTACTTTTTACCATTCTAAGTACCCTAGCCACTTTCCTCGGTTGGATGCTGCACCAACTGAAACATGAAAATATTCTGCTACTTTGGATGTCTCCACAACATTATCTATTGTGTACCTATCCATAATCCGTTTATATTCCTTCTTTGGCATAAGCAATGCTGCAGCAAATTCGTTAGCTTGATATTCCATCTCTGTATTACCATAACGATTATAAGGTTCTACATCTTGTCTCTGCCATAATTCTTCATCTATATCATATCCCATGTGAAGAAACAGGTGTCCTAGCTCATGAGCTACTGTAAAATTTCTTCTATTATCAGGCTGAAATGGTGATAATGTTATAATAAAGCTGTCTCCGTTTTTTCTGATACAGCCGTCTCCCAATGTCTCAGGATTATAATCAGTAGAAATCTCTCCACCTATCTTCGAAACAACTTCATCCACATCTTCAACAGGAATCTGAATGCCATAATGATCTATGACAGCTTCTGTTAATTCGTTAATAAAATTTCTCTCTTGATAATCCATTGTTCCACCTCACATTCTTTCAAACCCAAAACTCTTTTTATTATATCATATTATTACTATTTTACAATATGTTGATACAATTCTCGAAAAAGAACATATGTTCTATTTCAATACTACTCCTTTTCATCACATTTGTCAACAAAATCACACATAAAAAGATATCTTATAACACAACTTCCATGTTATAAGATATCTTATTTTATTCACTATTTAGTATTAATCTAACTAGCTGATTTTTGCATACATAAAGTATTTCATTGCAAATGGTGTTACATAAACATTGCTTACATTGCTCTTCATCATGTAAACATCATTGTAATAGTAAATTGGACAAATAGCCCATGTTGACATTAACATATCTTCAGCCTGGTGTAACATTGTTGTACGTTTTGCGAAGTCTGTTTCATTGTTAATTTTCTCAATTAAAGCATCGTACTCTGTCCATTCTGGTGTTGCCTTGTTTTCAGGATTTTTACCTAACTGTGCATCATTGTTGTTTGAAGTAGATGTCCACATATCAAGCATATTGATTGGATCATTGAAGTCTGCATTCCAGCCATTTCTTGCTACTGTAAACTTACCTGCTTTACGATCTTGTACGAATGTACTCCATTCAGATGTCTGAATTGTACATTCAACACCAATGTTTGCCCAGTCCTGCTGAATTGCTTCTGCAATAGCCTGATGTCCTGTATCTTCATTGATTACATACTCAAATGTGATTGGTGTAGATGGGTCTAATTTATTGTTGTCATCGAATTTATAACCAACACTTGATAATAATTCAACCGCTTTCTTAATTGCTGCATCTGCATCATATTCTTTACTAAAGTATCCATTGGATTCCTTGTCTGGGTAATCATATTCATCAGATTTGAAAATTCCACCGTTACCATCAGCCATTCCTTCAGGAACAAAACTTGTAGCCATTTTCTGACCAGTCTGACCGATATTTTCGATAATGTAATCACGGTCGATTAATAAGCTCAATGCCTCACGGATTGTAGCTGCTTCTTTTGCTGTCTTGCCTTTGAAAAGATCTGCGTTTACGTTAAATATAACAAAGTAAGTACCTAACTGGTCTGCAACATGGAACTCTTTATCGTTCAAAAGACTTGAAGTTTCATCATTAGGGACAGCATCAATAAAGTCTAAGTCACCAGCTTTGTATGCTGCATAAGTTGCAGTTTGATCAGCAGATAACATGAACTCTAATTTTTCTACTGTAACATTTTCTGCGTCATAGTAATTAGGGTTTTTCACATATACCATGTTTTCGTTGTGTTTCCAAGATTTTAGTGTATAAGCGCCATTGGATACAAATCCAGCTTCCTGTGCCCATGCACCTGGATTTTTACCGTCTGGATCTGCTGCTTCAACAGCTTTTTGTGGTACTGGCAAGAATGTTGGGAAAGCAACTAGGTCAAGGAAAAATGTACAAGGAACTTTAACCTTTGCTGTCAATGTATTGCCATCAGCTTTTACATCAATAACACCATCTTTGTCTTTTGCAAATACATCAAATAAGTAACTATAATCTGCTGCTGTTTTTGGATCTGCAGCACGTTTCCATGAATATTCAAAATCTGCTGCTGTAAGTTCAGAACCATCACTCCATTTTAAGCCATCTTTTAACTTAAATGTATATGTTAATTTATCATCGCTTAATTGATAAGATTCTGCTAAAGCTGGAACTACCTTTCCATCTGCATCTGATGTAAACAAACCTACAAATGAGTTTACTGCTAAGCAGCCCCCATCAACAGTGCTATTCAAAGCTGGATCAAGGTATTTTGGTTCAGAAGCTAAGTTAATACGAAGTGTGCTTTTATCTGTTTTTGATGCTTCTTTTGTTACAGCTGGCTCATCATTGCCAGAATTGGAATTGCTTTTATTTCCACAGCCAGTTAACATGGTTGCGAATAAGCATGTTGCTAATGCAAGTGATAAAAATCTTTTTTTCATAACTCTCTCTCCTTATTCTTTTTTATACAAGTATTAAAAGAATGCAGCATACACCGCATTTTTTCATACGAAGTACCAAAACTTTTAATTTTCTCTAAAACAGGATACGAAGTGTCCATTTCCTCTATCTGTAAGTGTTGGACATTTCTGTGCACATTCTTCCGTAGCATAACGGCAACGTGTACGGAATGCACATCCACTAGGTACATTCATTGGACTTGGCACATCGCCTTCCAAAACGATACGTTTACGTTCCTTTGCTGATTTTGGATCTGGCATTGGAATCGCACTTAATAAAGACTGTGTATATGGATGCATTGGGTTTTCATATAACTCATCTGCATCTGCAATCTCAACTATTTTACCAAGATACATAACCGCAATACGGTCAGATATATGATGGACAACAAGCAAAGCATGAGCGATAAATAAATACGCAACCCCTAATTTCTGTTGTAAATCTTCAAACATATTGATTACCTGCGCCTGAATGGATACATCAAGTGCGGATACTGGCTCATCACATACGATGAACTTTGGATTTACCGCTAGAGCACGGGCAATTCCGATTCTCTGTCTCTGCCCACCAGAGAATTCATGGGCATATCTTCTTGCATGCTCTGCATTTAATCCAACTAATTGCATTAAGTCTAAGATTTTATCGCGGCGTTCTTTCTTGTTGGCATATAATTTATGCACATCAAGAGGTTCTCCGATAATATCTTCTACTGTCATACGAGGGTTAAGAGAAGAATATGGGTCCTGAAATACCATCTGCATCTCTTTTCTTAAACTTCTCATATTTTTGTCTGTCACTAGCTCATTGTTAAAATAAACTT
>DBKX01000134.1 GCA_002297865.1 Lachnoclostridium sp. UBA739 | reverse complement strand
AAGGAGATATGGGAAAGTTGGAGAAATGATAGTTTTCTACGGAGAAAACAAATATTCTCCGTAGGAAACTATCATATTCTATAAGGAAAGATTAACGACTGTATTGCTCTTGGAGATTCAAGAATAATGATGAAGGAGTGTTCATGGCCTTTTCGAGCATAGTGTCGCCATCTCTGGGGTTAGGGTCTCTTTTCCCAGAAATGACCTCATTCAGAACATCCTCTGCCAATTTGCTTTTTCTCAGCCAATTTATCCATAGTCCATTTCCTTGCAGATAGCTCATCAGTAATTAGCTCGCCTACAAAAGTAGGCGCAAAAGGGGTAGCTTGTGAAAAATCATATTTTGCCATAGTCTTTTTGGGATTATTAATCATTATCAACCAGAATGTCATTATGTACATTGATGTCGTTATGAACATATCCTCTTTGTTCAAGCAGGCTGAGACATTCTGTATATACGACACCCTTCTGCCTTGGATCCCTAATCGTTACAGCGACAATAACATCTTGCGAAAGCACTTCGCCGTCTCTCTCTAAAGCTTGTTCTGCAGCATCACGGTACAGTCCGATGAGTTTCAGAGCCCATTTTCTGTTTTCTCCCAATGCCTTTCTCTTATTGGAGTTCGTCATCTTCGACAAATCAACAGTATACTTTTTAATAGGTTGATATTTATTCCCCTGTTCTATAAGCATACGTTCTTCTGCAAACTCGTTTTTGAAAGCTTTACTGCTATAAAGCGATGCTTTGAGTATATTCACAGCATCGTTGGACGTTCTTGTCTCATTACGCATCATGCCTTCCCCTAATGGAACATGTTCAACATGGTCGTATGTTTCCAAAAGGACATCCACTTGGCTTTGACAATACTCACAACCTTGACTTGCATTTATTACAGGGTTTACAGCCATCGTCAATGTAATTTCACCGATGAAATAACCGTTTTCAACCAAACTTTGCGGATATGGGAAGTCCAAAGAAACAATATTCGTTCCTTTCTGTAAAGTTTGTTGGAAAACCATAGTACACTCATCAGCGTCATCGTTAAGCATGTCTGTAATAACAGATGGCAATCCAAACCCCATTTCTCTGCGAAGTTCTTCAGATGTTTTCGACAAACCTGCAGGGTAATCAGAGTTGTGAACAAGCAATGCTTTCAAAAGCAAAGGATTGCATTCACCTCCAATCATTTGATTAAGATTAGCAGCCAAAGCCGTTATTCGTGGAGTAGAAAAACTTGTTCCGCTCCAAAGACAAAACTGTCTTCCCCATTCTGAGAATAGAGACAGATGTGAATCTATATTTCCGCCATAGTGCACCAAATCTGGCTTTACAGCATTTTCGACACCTGGGCCAATACGTGAAAAAGGACTTCTGTCATTTTCGTTAGCGTCATTGTTGGTAGTTTTCTTGTGAGCTATAGATCCCACAACTATACTAAGCAAAGAATCGGCACCATCAGTTATTCTTTGGTCTTCTGCCCTCGGATCAACATTGCCAGCAGACTTGCAAATCAATATTCTGTTGTCTTTTTGCAAACTGTCCAATGCGATGCCAAAGTCGGAATACCTATCATTATCTATTGTTTTTGTGGTGCCTTGCGAGAGATTCCAAATCTTTATCTCAAGATGTTTGGCGATAGCATTTTGAATGTTGAGAACCAACTCGTTTTCGTATATTTTCGTTCTATCAGTATTGACAATACAACTCTTTATTTTGCAAGGTCCACACTTAGTCAAATCTTTGTTTTCAAGAAAATCACCATAGTTGATGACACTTGCAACAGCTGTTCCATGACTTCTGTTAATGTCTTCGTCTTCCAAATCAGCAATATTTTCTTCATCTTCAATCATCCAAGGACGCAGGTAATCATTATTGCCAACACCAGAATCCAACAAGCCCACCACTGGATAGGTTGCGCCATCCAATGGTGTCATCACTTCGATATTAGAGTTGTCTTCATCAGGGGCTGCCTCAAACTCTATTGTAGGCATTTTTCGAACAGCCAAGACACAATCCATGGACGCAATAGCCCTAAGTGCTTCCTCTGACACATGTTCTAAGGAAAACAAACGTAAGCTACTTGCATAATTCAGTTCTTCCAGTTCAACTCCATACTCCCTACATTTTGTACTCAAAGCGATACGAGAACGATGATTGTATTCACTATTCAGATAATCAACCAACTGCAGTTTGAGACGGTCATGTTCTTCAATGTTATCATCAACAACAGCCTTGTATCGAGATACGTTTTCTATTGCAGACAAACCAATCTTTTTGTCTCTCGACAGATTTTCTGTATTTTCCACCTTAAATCCTCGCTCTATCCTCTTCAAATCATTGGCAGTGTCAATCTTTACCAAAAGTTTACCTACAGATGTAACTCCAAGGACATTACGTTTATGGTTCACATCCATCATTTTTCGCACAGCAGGACGATGAGATTTAGCTGTCGCTTTTTCGTTCAGCGTAATCTCTGTAAGCACAGGCATCGTCCGATTTGCATCAGAGAACAAATCAGAGAACAATTCCAATTGGCCATAAACCCTTTCCGCATTAGCAGAAATAGTAATATAGTTAACCCACTTAGGCAATTCGCTACTACCACCTCCTTCTGTCAAGAATTTGTCTATTTCGCCTCTGAAAGATACACTTTGTATAGGGTATTTATTTGCCATAACTCATTATTTTTTAGATAATACATTTCTGACCAATCTCGCACTAACATTTAGTTTTTGTGCAATCTTGGCTTGACTAACTCCGTTTGTGTTAAGGAAAATAATGAATTTGTCTTGTGCTTCATCTTTTCCTTCGTACTCAAAGATAGCGACCAGAATATCCTCATACTCAATAGTTTTGCTCCCATTGATAACACCCTTCACCTTTAGTTTGTTAAAGATTGTAGAGATGTCAGATGGAGACATTTTTTTTGTCAAGTTGCAAACTGCTTTCATCTTTTGTACATCCTCTATAAAAGGACAGTTGAATCCAGATGTTAAGTCCAGAATTATTTTTTTTCTTGCTTCGTCATCAGGCATTCCGACTTCAATTTTTGTTGTGAAGCGTCTCCAAACGGCCTTGTCCAGCAATTCGGGATGGTTTGTTGCTGCAATCAAAACGCAAGAAGTTGGCATGGAGTCAATGTTTTGAAGCAAGCTGTTGATGACACGCTTCAGTTCTCCCAGTTCGTGATTGTCATCACGAGTCTTGGCTATTGCGTCAAATTCGTCAAGGAACAAGATGCATGGCATACTACTAGCATAGCAGAATATTTTTCTTAAGTTCTTTGCTGTACTACCAAGAAGTGACGAGACAATTCCATCCAACCTTGCAACCACCAAAGGTAAATTGGTCTTCTCACTGACATAGTGAGCTATAGAGGTCTTGCCACAACCAGGTGCTCCGTAAAGAAGCATTGACTTGGGCATATCGACTCCTGCCTGTTCCAGTTCATCACTGTGCTTCACCAACTCAATAAATTCAGCAACTTGCCTTCCGACATTATCAGAAAGGACTATATTAGTACGTGTTGAGTCTTCGGGAATTACTTCTACTATTTGCAATTTGCTATCTGAATCCAAAGGCAGCATACGCATGGCATCAGCAGTTGCTGTACTTTTTATGGTAGAGTTTTGAATCTGCTCTTTAATGCAACGTGCCAACTGGATATTGCCCTCGGCTTCAAGACGAGTAGCCAAACGATTGGAGTAACTTATGATTTTTCTCTTGTCGTTATTCAATCCTCCTTCTATGATTCTTAATATATCTGATGACATATGACTTGTTATACATATTATTTGAGTGCAAAAGTAATAAAATTAAATTCAATACGACTAATATTATTTTGTATTAACACATATTTAACATAAAACGTACGCAATATAGATATCTG
>DBKX01000056.1:1031-2764 GCA_002297865.1 Lachnoclostridium sp. UBA739 | reverse complement strand
TCTACATCAAAATGTTTCTCTGTTCCTGGTATGAACTTAAAGTTTTCATCTACTTTAGCAATGGTAACTCCTGTTACATATTCTTCTCCTTCTGCTTCTACAATCGTATGGGATAAATAAAATGGTACTCCTGTTCTAGCCACCTTTGCTGCATGCACACCATATCCTCCCACTCTAGGTGCTGCATCTACAAGTGCTGCCACTTCACAACCGCACTGCATAAGCTGGAAGGAAACTACAAGACCTACATTTCCAGAACCAAGCATAAGCACCTTTTTCCCTGGAAGTACACCATGCAAATTCATCATTGTCTGTGCTGCTCCAGCTCCAATTACACCTGGAAGTGTCCAACCCGGAAAAGTAACCATATTTTCGGCTGCTCCTGTCGCAATAATAATGGCATCTCCTTTATAGTGATGAATGGCATCTCCTATCTTTACAACAACTTCTTTCTCTTGATAAAGTCCAATGACAGTTGCATTTAACACTACTTGAACTCCTGCCTTATCTGCCTCGTCTAAAAGCTGCTGTCCAATTACAAATCCTCTAACTTTAGCTCTATGCTCTTTGGAACCAAAGAACTTATGTATCTGCTTAAAGAGCTGTCCTCCTGGCTTTTCATTCTCATCGAATACTACAACTTGTAAGCCTCTTTTTGCTGCTTCAATTGCTGCTGATAAACCGGAAGGGCCTGCCCCCACAATGATCAAATCATATCTCTTCATCCTCATAACCTCCTTACTGTTCTTCAAATGGTTTGTCACTTACACCAAACTGGGTTCTTACTTCCATTCCTGCTTTCAATGGGGTAATACAGGTTCTTACATTTGGCACTCCATCTACTACCATTACACAATCTGTACATCTTCCGATTGCACAAAAAATTCCACGAGGTTTATGTTCTTTTTTTGTATATCTATGAACCATAAGCCCTACTGCCTTTAGTGCTGCTGCAATAGGCTCTCCTTCATATCCTTCTACCTCTTTTCCATCAAATGTAAATTTAACAAGTGCACCCTTTTCCTGAACACCAAGTATCGGATGTTCTTTCATTCTTTCTGCCATACACCATCATTCCTTTCCTCTATCTGCTCTATCCTATTTCTTCCTTCTGCTCTTTTGATACCCTTTATAGAACATATGAAAGATATCTCATTTTTACCTATAAACAAAGAAGGCGCCTGAATGATAATTCATCCAGACGCCTTTGTCATCTTTTTTATAAAACAGATTTTATACGCATATGAAAATAAAAAATTGTAAAAATCGGAACTAACAAGGATTTTTATATGTATACCAAACTTACAAATTTCAATTAAAAACAACGCATCAACGTTTTTCTTTGCAAATACATAATCAACAACTGTATCATGGCTTGCATCCGCACTGCTTATCATTCTAGCGTTACCATTGAGACTCATATTTGCACGAATTATCACTGATAAAACATTGAGATACTGTTACTTTTTGTTGTTGGATTTATTCCAGAAAAAGTGAAACCTAGTACATCCCTCTTTCTTTTCACTATATTTTTCTCAAAAAAAAGACTCCCGAAAAAATTTCGGAAGTCTTTTCTATATAAATTCTAATTAGAATTACTCAATAATCTGAGCAACTTTACCTGAACCTACTGTACGTCCACCTTCACGGATAGCGAAACCTAAACCTTGTTCCATAGCGATTGGGTGAATAAGTTCGATAGTCATTTCTACGTTATCACCAGGCATGCACAT
>DBKX01000056.1:0-821 GCA_002297865.1 Lachnoclostridium sp. UBA739 | reverse complement strand
TGTCCTCTTTCGATTTCTGTTCTCTGAACACCACGTAATAAAGCACCGATGTTATCACCAGCTTGAGCTTCATCAAGAAGTTTACGGAACATTTCGATACCAGTTACAACTACTTTACGGATATCTTCGTGAATACCAACGATTTCAACTTCTTCAGATACATGAAGAACACCACGTTCAACACGACCTGTAGCAACAGTACCACGACCTGTGATAGAGAATACGTCTTCGACTGGCATTAAGAAGTCTTGGTCTGTAGCACGTTGAGGATCTGGAATGTACTCATCTACTGTATTCATTAATTCCATGATCTTGTCGCCCCATTCGCCGTTTGGATCTTCAAGAGCTTTAAGAGCGGAACCTTTGATGATTGGGCAGTCAGTGAAATCATATTCTTCTAACTGTTCTGTGATTTCCATTTCTACTAATTCAAGTAATTCTGGATCATCAACCATATCACATTTGTTCATGAATACTACGATATAAGGTACACCTACCTGACGGGATAATAAGATGTGCTCTTTAGTCTGAGCCATAACACCGTCAGTAGCAGCAACTACAAGGATAGCACCGTCCATCTGAGCAGCACCTGTGATCATGTTTTTAACGTAGTCAGCATGTCCTGGGCAGTCAACGTGAGCATAGTGTCTCTTTTCTGTCTGATATTCAACGTGTGCTGTAGAGATTGTGATACCACGTTCTCTTTCTTCTGGAGCTTTATCGATGTTTTCGAAATCTACTTTAGCATTACCTGCTACTCTTTCAGCTAATACTTTTGTGATAGCTGCTGTTAAAGTTGTTTTACCATGGTCAACGTGACC
>DBKX01000135.1 GCA_002297865.1 Lachnoclostridium sp. UBA739 | reverse complement strand
AAGCACGGCGAGTTCTGCATCAAACTTCACACCGTTACCTGTATTCTCATGAGCAACGCCTTCAAAGCCCCACATGAAATCAAGATGCCAGCTTTTTCTACGGAATTCACCGTCCGTAATCACATGATACCCTGCTTTTTTTTGTTTTTCTATTAATTCAGTGATGCTCCGATCCTCAATTTCAGTTAACTGCTCACGGCTGATTTTTCCCTCATCAAACTCTACTCTTGCATCAATTAACTCCTGTGGTCTTAAAAAGCTTCCTACATAATCATAACGAAATGGTGCTCTTAAACTCATCTTTTGTCCTCCCTGATCTATTTTATTATTCATATTTATTTTCTATGTACCCATTATGCACCATCGTACTAGTTTCGTAAAATATGTAAAAATACCGTCTATCCATAGTTTCAATCTATGAATAGACGGTATCCTATAATGCATCAATATACTTTTTTAATGACTCTATATAAGCCTTGCCAAGACGGCTTCCTAACACCTTCTGATTGGTTATGTAGCCTATGTGCATATCACCTTCTATATCAAGTGGCACGGCAATGATATTTTCACCATTCAAACCTTCATCAATCACGCCACTGCTTACCGTATAGCCATTTAATCCAATCAAAAGATTGAACAACGTGGCTCTGTCTTGCACACGAATATTTTTAGGCCTTATCATGGTGCTGAATATTTCTTCCGAAAAATAAAATGCGTTATGTTCTCCTTGTTCAAAGGACAGATACGGATATGGCAACAAATCCTCCATGGTAACAGATTCATATTCAGCCAGCGGATTGCTCTTACTTATAAACACATGAGGCTTTGCCACAAATAATTCTGTAAATCTTAAATCATTTATCTTCAACAATTTAAAAATGACATCTTTATTGAAGGCATTGTAATAAAGAATGCCTATTTCACTCTTCAAGCTTGCCACATCATCAATAATCTCTCTCGTTCTAGTCTCACGAAACGAAAAGTCATACTTTTCATTATCACAACTCTTAACTAAATCTACAAAGGCATTCACTGCAAAAGAATAATGCTGTGTGGAAATCGTCAACTCCTGTTTAATTCCTTCTGAAGACTTGTATTCTTCTTCTAACAGGTTTACCTGCTCTAGTACTTGCCTGGCATATCCAAGGAAACGTTCCCCTTCTTTGGTAACGCTAATTCCTTTCTTAGAACGTGCAAAAATCGTGATTCCCATTTCCTTTTCTAATTCTTTAATTGCCTTTGTAAGGCTTGGCTGGGCCATAAACAATTCCTTAGCCGCTAAGGTAATATTCCCTATTTGTGCTACAGTGATTACATATTTTAACTGTTGTAATGTCATGTGCTCCTTCCGTCCTTTGGTGCTAATTCCTTAATAATATACGTTCCTCCCACTACAAGATCATGATTAACGTCCCTGCTGTAATACAAATTGCTCCAATTGCTGTTTTTACAGTAAATTCTTCATGCAAAAACACAAAAGCCAAAATCAGTGTAATCACAATGCTTAGTTTATCAATTGGTGCAACTTTTGATGCTGGTCCCATTTGTAATGCACGATAATAGCATAGCCAGGATGCCCCCGTTGCGAAACCTGATAGAATTAGAAAAATCCAGCTCTTACGACTTATATCAAATATTCCTTTCTGACCATGTGTCAAAAATACCATTCCCCAAGCCATAACAACTACCACGACTGTTCGAATGGCTGTTGCCAGATTGGAATTCACTCCATCTATTCCCACTTTTGCAAGAATCGTTGTCAAAGCTGCAAAAACGGATGATAATATAGCAAATAATATCCACATACTTATTCCTCTCACTTTCATTAAATTTTATATACCCAAAGATTTTTTATTTGGGATTCTAATTTTTTATACTCCCACAAAGTATTGCTTCGCTTGCGACTATTTGGGTCATTTACAATAATGTTATCTCCTTGTGTTCCCACGAGTACAACAAAATGCCCTTGAGCTGTAAAATCGCCTGGTTTCATACTGCATATAATAGGATGTCCTGCTTTTAACTCAGATACAATCTTATTTTCATCCAGACAAAGCTCACGTCCATTTATTCCATAATGAGCTGCCCCTTCCGTTAGGAAACTCCATTGGGTACCGATTCCGTCTAGGTAATATCCACTTTCTTCTGCAAAACGAGCAACTTCCTTAGGGGTTGCACTCTGCTCTTTCTTTAGTGCAAGCACTACCATTGACATACATGTTGGTGCACAGCCTGATAATCCTATGCAGCTGTTTCCATAAGAAGTGTATCCCCAACGCTTATCCCATTGTATCAAAAGTGGGAAGTCGTCCTTTAATTCCTTTTTTGTAAATTTACAATCTTTATCTACATTCGTACCAGGATAACCTAATACAAAATCCAGCATTTCTTCATTATTGCATAGACTTGAAAGAAGTTCTTTCGGATAACTGTCTACATTATCATAAATCTTTTGATATTGATTGGATTTCTGTGCTAATGCCTCTATGGCATCATAAACTTCCCTCTCACCATAACGCTTTGGTTTTGTTAATGTTTGCGTGGTTACTGTTTCGTGAATCGGTTTCTTACTAATACCTGCTGTATTATTTCTTAGAATTACACGTCCACCTACGTAGACACAAACACTTACACATGACAGTAGACAAACATTTCGAAAGAACTTCTTGATTCGTCTGATTTTCCGTTGTCTACGACGCATTTTAGCGATTCGCTTTCTACGTCTTATTTCTTGCTGTTCTCTAAAGAAATCTGTTTTAGAATCTCTGTTCATCTATCTTTTCCCTTTTCTTGCTGTTTATTTTATTATATTATAGCATGAGTATTATCATCTTCCAATCCGAAGATGAGCAACTCATATTAAAACTGAGTTGCTCATCGTATTATAATTATAATCTTCTAAAGAGTTTTAGAAACATCATTTAGTACTTTCACATTTTCAGTAATTGTTTCAATGGCTGATTCAATGTTGTTAAGTCCTTCAATCTGGTTCTCAAGTAATGTATTCGATGATTGGAAACGATTGTAAATATCAGCAATGGATTCCTGTATGGAACCAAGAACTGTGTTAATTTCAGTTAAGGAATTCTTAGTAGAATCTGCTAAATTGGTAATCTGAGATGCAACAACGGCAAATCCTAGTCCAGCTTCACCTGCTCTAGCTGCTTCAATAGATGCATTTAAACCAAGTAAATTGGTTTTTTTCGTAACATTGCTTACGAAATTAAAAATTTCATCTGTTTTTTTGTAATTTTCTTTTGTGTTTTCTAAAGAAGACTCAATATTTTCATTGGTTTCATTTATTTTCTGGAAACCACTTGCCATTTGTTTTACATTATTATTAATCTTCATTAAGGCTTCTGATACAGAACTTGATAAAGAAGAAATCTTACTTATCTTATCAATCTTATCAACACTAATGCTTACTACTACAGTTCCTGCAATCGTATTATCCTCAAATACTGGAATTGCAACTGTCTTAACAGGAAATCCAAAAACTTTTTCTGGGATGATCGTATCAACCACTTCTTGCTTATTAAGACAAATATCTGCCGCGCTTCCTTTTGGTATTTTATCACCTGCTTGAAAATTAATTTTAAGTTTTTCTGTATTTTGCACAAGAAGAAAGTTTTCTGTATTAGATATCGTAAAACCTACTTCTTCTCCAAAATAATACTTAAAATACGGCATCATATTATAAAATGATTCCATGAGTTTGTTATCTGATATTTTAGTAATCATACTAGTACCCCCCACTTGGCTAATTTTTTATATTCTTTACTATATGATATACGTGTGCTTGTACTTACCATTATAGCACAGCATATGGAATAATACTATCATTATTCATTGCATTTTTTTCACCATTCGCAGATCGTATTACCTGGTCTATTACAGATACTGCACAGGACCTTGATACAGTATTAACAAACTGCCGTAAGGAACATATGATTCCTGTCAGTTTATGTACCAGAATCTGAATTAAGCGCAGACATAGATCCAACCGTAGCTGTATTTGACAAAAACCCTGCACTTCGTTCTGATTTAGTTATTACAACAGATCCCAAAGATAATACTTTAGTTGACATCAAAAATGGTACTTGTACTTTAGTTGAAGGTACTGACTACACAGTAAAAGATAATGTTGTTACAATTTCAAAAGACTATCTTGCTACACTTTAAATTTCTAAGACTCAGTTAACATTTGTATTTAGTGAAGGTGAAAACCAGATACTTACATTAAAAAATACTTCTGCTGCTGTTCCTGACTTGACACTTACAAGTAATATCAGTTCCTGGTCAAATGGATTTACTATTTCTAATATCTGGTGCGCTGAAGTAGAAGAGACAGATGAGTATTATGTCATTACACCAATGACATGGAACTCTAATCTTGCAGCTGGAAGCTTTACAAGCTTTGGTATCCAGGGTGTTGGAGCAATTGCAGATGATTTTGAATATGTGATAGAATAATCTATCTTTAACGAAGAAGAGACTGTGGCACAAGCTGGTATTTTACGAGCTGTGCACAGTCTTTTTTGTCCTGAACTGATAAATATGTTCTAATGTACGTCTTTTATATTCATCGTACCTCTACAGTTTGGGTAGTTACTACAGCCGTAGAATTCGCCGAATTTCCCCGCTCTTTTTACCATCTCACCACCACATTTTGGACAAATGACAGTTGGAATTTCTTCTTGCAGTTTGCCCATTTCTTCATAGCACTTCTGATTCATAATACAATCATTTAGCGCTCTGTGAGCACCTTGAGTGTTTATATTAAAATGCTCTGCAATATCCACTAATTTGTGATGACTTAACTTCGGAAGACATTTTCTTGCCATAAATAAAGTATCAATATAATCATTTTCTACGTATCGGCCATATAGATTTAATGCTGCATCATATATGAAATTTAAATCAAAACTGTAAATGTTATGTCCGACTAATACATTGTCTCCAATAAATTCTAGAAAATCTGCCAGCACATCTTTTAAATAAGGGGCATCGGCCACTAAATCATCCGTAATTCCATTGACTCTTGTGGCAGCATATGGTATTGGTCTGTCAGGATTGACAAGTGTGGAGAAGGTATCTATGATTTCTCCGCCCTTTACTTTTACCGCTGAAATCTCAATAATATCATCGTTATACACGCTTACTCCTGTTGTCTCTAAGTCAAATACTACATAGTCTGGCACATAATGAATAAGACGCATCCCTTTCTTTTCACGGTTATCTTTTGCCATTGTTCTTCACCTCGAATCCATTGTAACATAAATGAAACGAGGAAAATATAAAATTTACTATGACTTTGAAAAAATTTTAAGAAAAGGGGAGAACCTCAAGTTTTAAAGGTTCTCCTTTCTCGCTATAAAAACCGAATTATTCCCGTTCAGCTAATTTAAGATATTCTTCGTATCGCTCTTTCGCCATTTCTTCTGTATACTGATACAACTCTTCTGCCCTCTCTGGTGACTGTTTCATAAGTGCAGCATATCTTATCTGTCCCATGATAAAGTCACGGAAACTGTCTTTCGGAGGTTTGGAATCCAGGATAAATGGATTTTTCCCTTCTTCTTTTAGTGCAGGGTTGTAACGCCACAAATGCCAATAGCCTGAAGTTACAGCCTGTGCCATATTAGCGGTACTTCTGCCCATACCTTCTTTTATACCATGGTTGATGCAAGGAGCATACGCAATAATCAAAGAAGGTCCTTTAAATGCTTCCGCTTCTTTCATTGCTTTCAGAACCTGGTTCTTATCCGCACCCATGGAAACTTGTGCTACATATACATTTCCGTAAGTCATCATCATACGACCTAAGTCTTTCTTACGTGTTTTCTTACCAGAAGTTGCGAACTTAGCAATGGCTGCTGCTGGAGTTGATTTGGATGACTGCCCACCTGTATTGGAGTAAATTTCCGTATCAAATACTAGAATATTAACGTCTTCTCCAGTAGAAATAACCTGATCCAGACCGCCAAATCCAATATCATACGCCCATCCATCCCCACCAAGAATCCATTGAGATGGTTTCACAAAATAGTCGGAATGATTTTTAATATAGGTGATACATTCTTCCTCTTCTTTTGTAGATGGTGTGTAGTAAGCTAAGGCATTTTCTAAATCTATACTAGCATTCTTGGATGCTTCACCGTCATTTCGATTGTCCATCCATTCTTTACATGCACTTTTTATTTCTTTAATAGTTCCTATTTCAATCAAATGCTCCATGCATTCTGCTATTTGTTCTCTTACTTGCTTGACACCAAGATGCATACCAAGTCCAAATTCTGCATTATCTTCAAATAAAGAGTTTGCCCAGCTTGGTCCTTTTCCTGATTTATCACAAGTGTAAGGAGTGGATGGAGCAGAACCTCCCCAAATGGAAGAACAGCCTGTTGCATTGGCAATCATCATACGGTCACCAAAGAGCTGTGTTACAAGTTTGATATAAGGTGTTTCGCCACAGCCTGCACACGCACCTGAAAATTCGTGGTAAGGCATTCTGAATTGAGTATCTTTTGGGGTGTTTCCTGCAAATAAATGGTCTTTTCTAGATACTTCTCCAATTGCATAATCCCAGTTCGGAACCTGTGCTTCTGTCTGAGTTGACAATTTCTTCATCACAAGGGCTTTTGGCTTCGCAGGACAGATATCTGCACAGTTTCCACATCCTGTACAATCCATCGTATCAACTTGAATGCGGTACTGAAACTTATCCAATCCTTTTCCAATTGCCTTCTTGGTTTCAAATTCTTCTGGTGCAGCCTTTTTCTCTTCTTCCGTTAGTAAAAATGGTCGAATGGTAGCGTGTGGGCAGATATAAGAACACTGGTTACATTGAATACAGTTTTCTATAATCCACTCTGGAACATTTACAGCAGTGCCACGTTTTTCATAGGCTGCCGTACCATTTGGAAATGTTCCGTCCTCGATTCCATTAAATGCACTAACCGGAAGGGAATCTCCTTCTGCACGTTCCATCGGACGCATAATGTTACGGATAAAGTCTGGCTCTTCTACGTGAACTACGTTCTCTTCTGCATCTGCCCATTCGGAAGAAATTTCAATTTGTGTTACCTTTGCAAATCCTTCATCTAGGGCTTTGCAGTTCATATCAATAATCTTTTCGCCCTTTTTACGGAACATTTTTGCAACAGATGCTTTTAAAAACTCTTTTGCTTTTTCTTCTGATAGAATACCATTTAAACGGAAGAATACACCTTGCATGACCATACTGATACGATTGCCTAAACCGATTTCCTCTGCAATCTGAATTGCATCTACAATATAGAACTTTGCATGTTTTTTTGCCAGTTCTCGTTTCAATCTAGCAGGAAGATACTTATCAAGTTCATCCTTGCTATAGCGGCAGTTTAGTACAAACGTACCACCATCTTTCAGACCTTTTGTTAAATCAAATGTGTGAATATACGCCTGATTATGACATGCAATATAATCTGCTTCTTGAACAAGATACGTGGCTCTAATCGGTGTATTGCCAAAACGAAGGAATGATTTTGTTAAACCACCTGACTTTTTGGAGTCATAAGAGAAGTAAGCCTGAACATACATGTCTGTATTGTCACCGATAACCTTAATCGCCTGTTTATTAGCTCCTACCGTACCATCAGAACCAAGTCCCCAGAAAATACATCGAACGGTATCTTTATTTTCAGTTACAATCTCTTTCTTTACCTCTAGGGAAGTATTGCAAACATCGTCTACGATACCCACTGTAAAGTGATTCTTTGGTTTTGCGCTTTCTAAATTATCAAACACAGCTTTAATTTCAGCCGGTGTCGTGTCTTTTGATCCAAGTCCATATCGTCCGCCTATAATCTCTGGATGCTTATCCTTCACAAAGAAGCAGTTTACAACATCAAGGTAAAGAGGCTCTCCTAATGCACCAGGTTCTTTCGTACGGTCTAAAACAGCAATTTTCTTAACGC
>DBKX01000140.1:5238-11329 GCA_002297865.1 Lachnoclostridium sp. UBA739 | reverse complement strand
CTATCTGGCTGCTTTGCCTGTAGCACATAATTTCCCGTTATGTTGTCCTGGACTTCTAGGAACACTTGATGTAGGTGGAAAAGTTGTATTAGCAGCTACGACAAGTCCAGATGATATTTTAAATATGATTACAGAGGAAAAAGTTACGATAACAGCATTGGTGCCAGCTATGGTGAATGTATGTATGGAGTTATTAAGTTTTGATGATGATTATGACATTTCGAGTCTAAAAATCCTGCAGGTTGGAGGTGCTATGTTAGAAGATACTCTTGCAGAAAAAATAACCAGAGAGCTGCCTTGTAAATTAATGCAGGTTTTTGGTACTGCAGAAGGGTTACTTTGTTTTACGAGTTTAAATGATACGGATGAAATTATCTGCAAGTGCCAAGGTACTCCAGTATCTCCAGCAGATGAGATTAAAATTGTGGATGAAGAGGACAATGAGGTGCCTGATGGAGTGTTTGGAGAACTGCTTTCCCGTGGTCCATATACAATCGACCATTATTTTATGGCAGAAGAAGCAAACCAGTTAAGTTTTACAGAGGATGGATTTTATCGGACTGGAGACCGTGCCATGAGAACTCCAGAAAAAAATATACGAATGGGTGGGCGCATCAAGGAACAGATTAACAGGGCAGGGGAAAAGATTATGCCTAGTGAAATTGAAAATCTTTTATGTGAACATCCTTTGGTAAAGGAAGTTGCGGTTGTTGGTGTTCCAGATGAAGTGTTAGGAAATCGGATTTGTGCTTTTGTTATGCCTTCTATGGAGGAAAACGATGTAACACATTCAGATGTTCAGAAATTTTTAAGAGAAAGAAAACTTGCATCCTATAAAATACCGGATCAGGTAATTCAAGTTGCGTTTTGGCCCCTTACGAGTATGGGAAAAATAGATAAAAAGGAATTAGTGGAAATGGCAAAAGAAAGAGAGGCTTAATCATGGAATATACAAAGGTGAAACAGCAGATTGCAGAAAAGCTAGCTCAACAAACAGAATTTTCGGATCAGGATAATCTATTGGAGTTAGGATTAAATTCTTTGCAGATTATGAGGCTTGTAAACCAGTGGCGAAAACAGGGCGTTAAGTTACGGTTTGGTGATCTTATGGAGAATCCAACACTGGGTGCATGGTGGAATCTAATGCAGATGGGGTGCATTAAGAATAAGATAGCCAAGCATGAAAAACGTGTAGAGGCCAAAATAAATGAGCCATTTCCTATGCAGGATGTGCAATATGCATACTGGATAGGGCGTGGGGATAATCAGGTTTTAGGAGGAATTGGATGCCATGCCTTCTTGGAATTTGATGGTACAGGTGTTGAGCCCAAAAGGCTAGAGACGGCTTGGAATATGCTTTTGCAGCATCATCCTATGCTTCGGGCAAGATTTCTAGAGGATGGAACACAGGAAATCATGGAAAAGCCATATCAGAAGATGTTCACAGTACATGATTTATCAGAAGAGACAAATGAGTCTGTCAATAAGAAACTGGAAAGTATTCGCAGCCGCTTATCGCACCGTAAGTTACAGGTAGAAAAAGGGGAAGTAGCAGGAATTACATTAAGTATTCTGCCAGATAACAAAACAAGGATTCATCTGGATATCGATCTGCTTGTTGCAGATGTGCAAAGTCTGCAGATTTTATTGCGGGATTTGGCACAGGCCTATACAGGTGGTATGTTACCAGACGAATCAAAAAATTGGAGCTTTCAAGCGTATATGAAAGAACAGGCTAAGGCATTAAGTGAAGAGAAAGAAGCAGATAAACTGTACTGGAGGAAAAGATTAGAAAGTTTACCTTCCGGACCTTTGCTTCCTTTAAAAAAGCGGCCAGAAGAAATAACAGAAACGAAATTCTCAAGACGGATTATAAAGCTTAGCAACGAAGAATGGGATGGATTGAAAAGGAAAGCAGCAGCGTATCAGTCAACGCCTGCTATGCTGCTTTTGACTGCGTATGCCACAGTTTTAGAAAGATGGAGCACGAATAAGAAATTTTTAATTAATATTCCGCTATTTAACCGTAACACAGAATACGCTGGGTTAGAATCTGTAATTGCTGATTTTACAACCTTATTGTTACTTGAGGCAGATTGTGAACATGCAACAAGCTTTTTAAAACTGCTGAAAAGAATTCAGGCACAAGTGCATCAGGACATGAAACATGCATCTTATTCAGGCGTACAAGTACAAAGGGATTTAAGTCAGCAAAGAGGCGGGCAGCAGATTGTAGCACCAGTAGTGTTCGCTTGTAATTTAGGTACAACTTTAATTAATGAAACATTTGAAACGCATCTGGGGAAATTCACCTACATGATTTCCCAAACTCCGCAAGTGTGGCTGGATTTTCAGACTTATGAGGAAAAGGATGGACTTATGTTTACTTGGGACAGCGTGGATGAATTATTTCCTGAAAATATGCTAAACCAGATGTTTCAAAGCTTTGAGTGCTTACTCCATCAATTGGCAAAAAGAGAATGGACACAAGAATTTGATGTTTTACCGAAAAAGCAGAAAGAGTTTATTGCCGAAAATAAAAAGATTGCTCCTATTGCACATCCAAAGTGTCTTCATGAAGCATTTCTTTCCAATGCAGAAAAATATCCAGATGCGGTTGCTTTAGTAGATACAGGGAGAAATATTACTTTTACTTATCATCAATTAGAAAGAAAAGTCCTTTCTGTTGCGGCAGGACTGATTGAACAAGAAATTAGAAACCAACCCATTGCTATTACGTTGCCTAGAAGTTATGAACAGATAGAAGCAGTACTAGCTATATTAGTTTCGGGCAATTTCTACGTCCCAGTAAGCTGTAACCAGCCCAAAGAGCGAAGAGATTTGATACATAAAAAAACGGATATTCAATATGTATTAACCAGTAAGGCAGTGATAAAAGAACAAGAATTTCCAAGTGATGTGAAAATCATGTTACTAGATGAACTTGAAAAAACAAACGTGCTAGATCGTTATCCAGAAGTCTCACCAGAGGAATCGGCATATATTATTATGACATCTGGTTCCACTGGACAGCCAAAAGGAGTTGAAATTGCACATTTTAGTGCATGGAATACCATTGAAACCATTCGTGACCAATATGGTATTTCAAGAAAAGACGTAGCATTGGCTGTTTCAGCACTGGACTTTGATTTGTCCGTCTTTGATATATTTGGCATTTTAGGAGCAGGTGGAAAGCTTGTATTAATTCCGGAAGAAGAAAAAAGGAATGCCTGCTATTGGCTAGAACAGGTACAAAAGCAGCAGGTAACAGTGTGGAATTCTGTTCCTGTCTTACTGGATATGCTTCTGGTTGGCGCTGAAACTGAAGGCGCAGTATTGCCATTCCATACGGTCATGCTTTCTGGTGACTGGATTCCATTAGATCTTCCAGAACGATTATATAGCATTACAAAAGACTGTGTGCTAGTGGCAATGGGAGGAGCAACAGAAGCTAGTATCTGGTCAAACTTTTATAATGTTACTTTACCGATTCCTAGAGAATGGAAGAGTATACCATATGGTCAGCCATTAAGAGGACAGGCATATCGAGTGGTAGATCAACAAGGAAGGGATTGTCCTGCTTGGGTAGAGGGGGAATTGTGGATTGGTGGCCATGGAGTTGCCAAAGGATATCGAGGAGATCTTTTCCTTACGGAACGCAAATTTGTAAAAGAAGGCTCTACCATCTGGTATCGTACAGGAGACAATGGGCGTTTCTGGGAAAATGGCATAATTGAATTTTTGGGAAGACAAGATAATCAGGTAAAGATACGAGGACATCGAATTGAACTAGGTGAAATCCAGCAGGCAATGCTCTCTTATGATGGAGTAAAGAATGCCATAGCAGATTCAGTTGGAGAAAGAAAGGGAGATAAATACTTAATTGCATTTGCACAAGCAAGTCTGAAAGAGCAGTCTGGATGCACAATGAAAAAAACGTGCTCAGAAGAAAGTAAGGCTGCGTGGAAAGAACTAGAGAAAAAGAATACTTTTGAGGTAAAGGCGATAAGAGAAGACTATAAAGCATTTACAAGATCCGCGAATAAAAAAGCATTGTGGTTTATGGGAAAAGCACTTAACGATTGTGGATTGTTCCTAGAAAAAGAATCCTATTCATTTGAAGAGTTAGTTCAGAAAGGATGTGTGTGCAGGGAACAGGAAACACTTCTTAGACGCTGGCTTACGATTCTAGTAGAAAATCAGTGGTTACAAAAGAAGGAAAAAGTGTATGAAAAAAACGAAAGGTATTTTGAAACAGATTTAAAAGGGGACAGTACATATGAAAAGAAAGAGGTCGAGCAGTATTTTGAAAAACTGCTTCCTTACGGAAAGGCATTATTAACAGGTACGGAAGAACCAATCTATGTATTTTATCAAGAAGGAATGAATCTATCTCCTAATACGCTTTTAGAACAGATTCCTGGGCAAGAGGAGTCAAAAGAAATTTTTGTGGAGACTGTAAAAACATGGTCTACTAAAATGAATACGGACAAGCCGTTGGAGATATTAGAGTGGGATGGCAGGGATATTCAAGTAACTCTTCAAATCTTAACGATGTTCGAAAAACTGAATATAGCCTATTCTTATACCATTGCCGACCATTCTCGGTTCTTTCTTGATATTGCAAAGGAAAAATTAAAAGAGTATGAACAGATAACGTATACTCTTATTGGAACGGAAATGAAAAGAGGAAAAGAACACAGTTACGACTGCATCCTTGCATGGAATTCCTTACATAGAGCTCAGAATATAGAACATGTGCTACAAGAAACAGATGATTATCTTACGGCTGGTGGAATACTTTGTATGCAGGAATTAACCGAGTATAGTTACCTAGAAGAAATTACAGCATCCTTTTTAGAAAAAGGTTTTTCTCAGATAACGGATGTAAGAAAAGAGAAAGAGCAAGTTTTATTAACAGCAAAAGACTGGAAAAATGCATTAGAAAATCAGTTTGAATCTGTTTTGCAGGAGCAGGATTTTTACGGAAGATGTACTTTGGTTGCAAGGCAGAAAAAGGAAACTTACTGTTACTGCCAGGAAAAATTAAAAAACTGGCTGTCTGGACGGCTGCCTGAGTATATGATTCCGAAGAACATTTATTTTATGGAGCAGTTCCCAGTGACATCCAATGGAAAAATTGATAGAAAGGTATTAAAAGCCTGCTGCCAGTCTGAGCAAGTGTTGGAAAAGAAAGATGAAGTGGTGACAGAAACAGAACAGAGGCTATTAACAATCTGGAGGACATTATTCCAAAATGAAAACATTGGAGTTGAAGATAATTACTTTCTGCTAGGAGGAGATTCTCTTGTTGCCACTAGGTTAATTGCCAAGATTAGAAAAGAGTTTCAACGAAAAATATCGATTGCTGCTATATTTGAAAGAACAACAGTGAAGGAATTAGCCAAAGTGATTGATTGTGCAAAGGACGAGCTGCAAGAGAGAGAACTTGTTAAAATAGAGCCGCATCCAGAACAGATTGACATACCATTTCCACTTACAGATGTTCAGTACGCATACTGGGTTGGAAGAAGAGGGCTATACGCACTGGGTAAAGTATCCACCCACTGTTATTTTGAATTAGATACTGAGGCACTTGATATAAAAAACGTGCAAAATGCATGGAATGTGCTCATAAAAAAACATGGCATGATGCGGGTAATCGTTTTGGAAAGTGGAGAACAGAAAATACTAAAAGAAGTACCTGCATACCAGATTCCTGTTACGGATTGCAGTAACCTAACGGAAACTGAGAAAGAAACTGTGTTGAAAAGAAAAAGAGAGGAAATGTCTCATCAAGTGATTGATACAAACCAGTGGCCACTGTTCGATGTTGAGCTGACAGTGATTGATTCCAGCCACAATCGCCTTCATATAAGTTTTGATAATTTAATTTTGGATGGCTGGAGTATGTTCCACATATTAAGGGAATGGGCAGATATTTATTACAATGGACAGGAAAGGGATGATACAGAATTATCATTCCGCGATTATGTGTTGGGACTAGAAAGGATAAAACACTTACCTTTATATGAACAGGACAAAAAGTATTGGATGGAAAGAATTGAAACATTGTCACCGGCACCAGAAC
>DBKX01000140.1:3341-5211 GCA_002297865.1 Lachnoclostridium sp. UBA739 | reverse complement strand
GAACTTCCTCTGGCAAAAAAAGAAGAAGAACTGGTAGAACAAAGATTTCATCGACGCAGCCATATTTTATCAAAGGAAAACTGGATCAAACTGAAAAAACTGGCAGAAGAAAATGATATAACAGCATCGGTTCTTCTTATGACAGCATTTGGAGAAGTTCTTAGGAAATATAGTGGAAATCCTAATATCACAATTAATCTGACTCAGTTTGACCGAAAGCCGCTTCATAAAGATGTGGACAATCTGGTAGGAGATTTTACCACTTTAACATTGCTAGAAATGAAAGATTTGAAGAAATGCACATTTAAGGAGAGGGCAAGGGCTGTGCAAAAACAATTAATGGAGGACTTAGAGCATTCTTCTTATAGCGCAATTGAAGTGGAAAGAGAAATGAGAAAGCAGGCAGGTGTTGTCCAGAATGCCATTATGCCTATCGTGTTTACAAGCGGATTAGGAATTGATCAGTGGGATGAAGGAAAATGGCTTGGAAAACTGGTTTATAACATTTCTCAGACACCACAAGTATGGCTAGACCATCAGGTAGTTGAAAAAGATGGCGGCTTATGTCTGTTTTGGGATTCTGTTGATGAATTATTCTATCCTGGCATGTTAGATGATATGTTTGCAGTCTATACAGAGTTACTTGAAAGATTGGCAAAGAATCCGAAACAAATGGATGAACATGCACCATCCTTAGTGAAAGCTAAGATATCCCATAACAGGCAAGATGCCAATGCTACACAAAAAGAGATGAAATTGGAGACATTAGATCACGCATTTTTAGAGGCTGTTAAGAAATATCCAGAAAAAGAAGCTGTTGTGACATCTAATCGAAGAATGACCTATAGGGAAGTAAAAGAAGAAGCATTCTATATAAGCCAGAAGCTACAGGAAGAAAATGTGAAGAAGCAAGAAACGGTCGCCATTATGATAGATAAGGGATGGGAACAAATCGTTTCTGTCTATGGAGTTTTGTTTGCTGGAGGCGTCTATCTTCCGATTGATGTTCATAATCCAAGAGAACGTATTGAGAAAATATTGGAAAGCAGTAGTACAAATGTAATTCTTGTTACACAAGACACATTGGAACAGCATCCTTGGATAAAAAATAAAAACTATCTTCTGGTAAATAAAAAGAGGTCCATTGATATTACGCTGGTTTCTCATTCTGTAGAAGATTTGGCATATGTAATTTATACATCAGGAACTACTGGAATTCCTAAGGGGGTTATGATTACACATAAAGGTGCAATGAATACCATTCAGGATATAAATGACCGTTATCATGTTACATCGAAAGATAAAGTTCTTGGATTATCAAGCCTACACTTTGATTTATCGGTATACGACATTTTTGGACTTCTTAGTGTTGGAGGCACACTAGTTCTTCCAGATAGTACTAGTATCAAAGAACCAGCACATTGGGTGGAGTTACTGAACCGGGAGAAGATAACAATCTGGAACAGTGTGCCTGCATTTGTGGAAATGTTAGCAGAATATGAGCTGCATCATCAGAAATTATCCAGTAAGTCTATTGAGACTGTCATGATGAGTGGAGATTGGATACCCCTAAATCTACCAGAGAAAATAAGAAGCATTTTTCCAGACTGTGCTGTAGTGTCAATGGGAGGTGCTACTGAGGCTTCGATCTGGTCTAACGTGTTTGACGTACCAAAGAATCTGCCAAAAGAATGGGTAAGCATTCCTTATGGAAAACCTTTATCCAATCAGCAGTATTATATACTGGATTCTGGTTTACAGGATTGTCCAGACTGGGTACCTGGAATGCTCTATATCGGTGGTGCAGGCGTAGCACAAGGCTATTTTCATGATGAAGCACTTACAAAAGAACGATTTATAAAACATCCAT
>DBKX01000140.1:3133-3313 GCA_002297865.1 Lachnoclostridium sp. UBA739 | reverse complement strand
AACTATACAATACAGGAGATATGGCAAGATACTGGCCAGACGGCAATATAGAGTTTTTAGGAAGAATGGATAATCAGGTTAAGTTAAGCGGATATCGTGTGGAAATTGGAGAAGTGGAAAGTGCTTTGTTAAAAATAGAAGGAATTCAAGATGTTCTTGTTATGAAACATCCATATCAAT
>DBKX01000140.1:2245-3092 GCA_002297865.1 Lachnoclostridium sp. UBA739 | reverse complement strand
AGAACAAGGCAAAGAGTCCCATACGCAAACTTATTATCAGGAAATATTAAAAGGAAGCATTCCAGAATATATGATTCCTTCTTTATACATAGAAGTCGATGCCATTCCATTAAGTGGAAATGGGAAAAAAGATAAAAAACAGTTAGAACCTGTACTTATGAGTCATATAGAGGAAGAAAATAAAGCACAGACAGAACCGTTAAGTGAAATGCAGGAACAGCTTGTTCACATATGGGGCGAGATATTGGGACTTCCATCTATCAAGATAACGAGTAATTTCTTTGAAATAGGAGGTAACTCCATTCAGGCAATTTCCCTGACCAATCGACTGACAGATGAATTCGAAAAAGAGGTGGGAATTAGTGAATTGTTTGAATATCCTACCATTCAGGCACTTGAGAAGTATTTGAAAGGATAGGAATTAGTATGGAAGAAATGTGTTTTAAAGATGACGTAGAAATTATTTACTTTTTGGAAGAATTGAGAAATGAAAATATCTTTGTGTGGGAAGAAAACGGTAGTTTAAAATACAGGAGTGAGAAGAAAAAACTTCCAAAAGAGGTGCTGCAGAAACTAAAAAACTCCAAAGCACAGATGATTAAGTTCTTTCAGAATGCGAAACGGAGCCGGTTTTTACTTACTCCAATCCAGAGTGCGTATTATATTGGACAGCAGACAGGTTGTGAATTAGGAGCCACCAATGCCCATTATTATATTGAATATGAAGTAAACCAGTTAGATGTACAGAAACTAGAGGATGCAGTGAATCAGGTGATTTTAGCAAATGATGCATTGCGTATGGTGATTGACCATGACGGAACAGCTTATACATTTAATCATGTGAAAG
>DBKX01000140.1:0-2212 GCA_002297865.1 Lachnoclostridium sp. UBA739 | reverse complement strand
CAAGTATGATGGGATGGATACACGTCTTGCAGTAAGAGAGGAGTGGAGCAGAAAACAATACCCAATCGGAAGCTGGCCTATGTTTCATTTTCATGCTGGAAAATCAGATACTGGCAAGGATCTGCTGCATGTAGATTTTGACTGTATTATCTTAGATGCCTGGAGTGCAAAACTTATGCTTACACAAGTTTTTGACATTTACAATGGAAAAGGAAAAAAGGTATTGGGCATCACATTTTCACAGTATATGAGAGAACAAAAACCTGAAATCAACGAAAAAGCAAAAGAGTATTGGAACAGTATGACGAAGGAAATGCCAAATGCACCAAAGCTTCCTTACAAAAAAAAATTTCTGGATGTGAAAGAAATTGAATTTGCGCGAATTGAACATAGTTTTACAGTAGAACAGACAAAAAAACTTTATGAACGGACCAAAAAATTATTTTATACTCCAGCAGCAGTTGTATGTACCACATTTTTATATGCACTTTCTGAATTTAGTGAGGAAAGTGCAGTAGCAGTTAATCTGACTTTGTTTAACCGTCAGCCACTCCATAAAGACATTAACATGGTACTAGGAGAGTTTACCAATACAGCAGTTGCAAAATGTGGTTCAGATAGAACGGTTAGTTTTATGGAAGAGGTAAAAAACGTTCAGAAACAGTTTTGGAAAATGGTTGAATTCCGAAATTATGATGGTACAGAAATACTAAAGAAGCTTGCACGTGGACAGCTTGGAAAAGCAGTAATGCCAATTGTGTTTACCTGTATGCTGGCAGGGGAACAGCCTATACAAGACAGTGGATTTAAAGAACAATATGCAATAAGCCAGACACCTCAAGTTGTGCTAGACCATCATGTGCGGGATGATCTAGGGTATTTGACTATTTCGTGGGATTATGTGAAAGAACTGCTTGGAGAAAAAGAAGTAAATCAGATTTTTACAAGGTATGTGGAGTTATTGACACAAGTTATAGAGTGCAGTGACTGGAGTACGATTAGGAGGAAAGATCGAAATGATGTGGGATTGTAGAGCGCATAAGATACCTTCTGTGGATGGTGGTTTCATTGAGGGAGAATATATAAAACCCATAGAGGAAAAACCAAAAGCAACTGTCTTGCTGATACATGGTTCTGGGCCGTCAGACCGGCATGCAACGGTAACCGCAATGGGAAAAGTGTTATCAAAAAATTTTGATGTATTAAGTGAAAGTCTCCTAGAACAAGGATATGCTGTTTTTCGTTTTGATAAAAAAGAAAGCTATGATATTCCAGTCATTATTGCACATGCAAAATATGTCGTTTCCTACGTCTGCAGCCTTTCTGAAGTAGACAGTTTGTATCTGTATGGATGGAGTGAAGGCGTACGAGTCATTGCAGAGATCTTAAAGGATATAAAGGAGAGCGAACATGCTTCCATTTTAAAGGGCGCAATCATGCAGTCCGGTATTGCGAATGGGTGGAGTCCTTATTTTTCTTACATTTTAAAAGAACTTATGTTAGAAAAACTGAAAGAGTTAGATACCAATCAGGATGGCATTTTAGAAGTTTCTGATTTTGAAGGATTTATTCCAGATGCTACTTCTGTAACATTTGCGACCTGCCTTATGATATTAGATAGCAATGGTGGAAAAATTCAGTTTAGTAAGAATCTGGATAAGGAAAGAAAGGGACAATTCCATATAGAAAAGGACTGGATGCCTTTAGCAGAAGAGATTGTAAAAGATCCAACCACTTTAATTCGTTTTGCGGAAAATGCACCTAACGAAACATGGAACGGCATTTTGGAGGAGATTCACAATGCAAAGATTCCTATGCTGGTTTTGCATGGAATGAATGATGGCTGGATTTCACCAGTAGAGGCGGTGCAGATTGCAAAGGCAGGAAGAAATTATGCAGATATCTGTTTGTTTAAGGGGCTGGGGCATTCTCTTGCAAAAGCAGACTCTCGNNCGGGGAATTAACATTTTATCCTGCCAGCGGTTTTGGGAAGTTCATTTATGATGGGAATGATGAACTGTTCGGATCTTGGATAAACTTGGCAAAAAATAATTGAATGGCTTGATAAGCAAAAGAAGTGAGAGGGAAAAATGTATAATATCAGCGAAAAGAATACCACATTACATGGAATGTTTTATGAAAATGCAGAAAGTATGCCAGAAAAGGTGGCATTACAATATGAAGAGAAAAAAGTAACGTATAAAGAGCTTAA
>DBKX01000356.1:5979-14285 GCA_002297865.1 Lachnoclostridium sp. UBA739 | reverse complement strand
AATTAGAGGGGTTTTCCGTATAGTTTTTATGGTTTTATTCGCTTTTCAGAGGAAAATGCATAAAAAATGTACAATAGAGTTATGCATTTTGCACAAAACATTGTACTGTATATATGTAATTGAGAAGAAAAAAGCCAGCAGACACTACAATCTGCTGGCTTACAAATTTCATACGTTCAAATTAATCGTTAATTACTCGACCAATCTTAATTGGAGAACGGTAATATGCATTGGAAATCTTAATACCATCTCTCTCATTACTTGCATGAATTACTAATCCATTACCAATATACATTGCAACATGGCTTACACTTCCACCTTTACCATAGAAGAATAAATCACCAGGACGGACATCTCCCGAACTTACACTTCTAGTATAACCTGCCTGTTCTCCAGATGTTCTAGGAAGATAATATCCATAATGCGCATAGATACTCATGTTAAATCCTGAACAGTCTGTACCATTTGTAAGGCTTGTACCACCCCAAACATAACGGTTGCCTAAGAACTGCTTTGCATATTCAACCATGCTGACACGAGCAGATGTTACACCTGCTGCTTTATTTTCTTTCAATTTTTCAACTGCAACCGCTTTCTTTAACTGGTAAGAAACATCTACAAAATCCTTTGAAATGAAAACTCTTTCATTATCAAGACGAACACACATCCAGTTATCTAACTGCTTGTACATTTCTTCCTTATCAACGTCTGCAATATATTCTGCGCCCTCACCTTTAAAATATTTCTCTACAAACTTTCTAACAAAAGACTCTTTTAAATCTTCACGGTAAATCTCTAATTCTTCATCTTCTGGCACTAATGTGTACTTAGCTGAGTCTGTACTTGGCACAAAACGCGCATTTAACGTGGTTGTTCCTTCTCTTACCGTAGCTACCAAAGTACCTACTTCTAAAGCGTAAGCTTCAGCTTCTTCATCTGTTACTAAGTACTCGCTGGATACATAACCTGATACATTACCAGATTTAATTTTTGCCCAGCCATTCTTAATACTATATATGTTACATCCTGCATTCTTTGGTAACTTACCAACAATTTTAGCATCCATATCCGGTTTCTGACGAATATTTAACCAGTTATCCACTTTTGCGATACCTAATCTATCATAATTCAAGTTTGAAATTAAATCTTTTACATTAATTTCTTCCTTATCATTATCTTGATCCTCTTCATCGTCAATTCCATCTACGGAAGTTACTTTTACACCAGAACCATTTAATAAAACTGAACTGGCTGAATCATCTATTGTATGATTAGCAGCACTCCTGATAACTGCCTCCGTTTCATCTGAAGGTAAATAACATTTTTCTGTTAGTAAATCATTCTGAGCAACGGATGCTTCATTTAATACTGAAGACGGTGTTGGTTTGGCAAATGCTAATAATGACATTCCCATGAAACCAGCAACCCCGATAACCCATAATTGCTTTCTCATAAATTTCCTCCTAAATAGCGCTTTCTTCCAGCGCGACAAATGTTTATTACAAAAATGTTACATTTATTACGTGGATATTATATCAATATTTTATAATCTTGTCAATATTGTGTCATATTAGCGTCTCTTCATGTGTAAAGCACACAAATAAGCCAGTTGACACCCCTAAAATGTCAACTGACTTTCTTAACATCTTATATGATAATACAAACCAATCCACCATTGCTGTCATTAATTACTTTCTGGATGGTTTCCTGTAATTTAATCTGGCTCTCTCCATTTAATTTATTTACCTTGTTGTTAATGCCTTCTTCCACCAGCTGCTGAATAGACTTGCCAAATATATTGGTTTCCCAGATGCCACTTGGATTATCTTCTGTACTTTCGTTAATGTACCGAATCAAATCCGTAGCCTGCTCCTCACTACCAACAATTGGTGCAATTTCCGTTTCGATATTTGCATTAATCATGTGAATGGAAGGTGCAGTTGCTTTAATCTTCACGCCAAACTTATTACCATGTTTGATAATTTCCGGCTCCTCTATATGGATTTCATCCATAGTAGGGGTTACCACACCATATCCTGTCATCCTGACATTGCTGCAAGCATCTCCAACTTTGGCATATTCTTTTCGTTTTGCCGCTAAATCCTTAATGGTAGCAATAAATTCATATTCTCCGGCAATTGGCTCCCCAATCAGTTCACTGAGAATCTGATAATAATACTGATCGTCAAATTCCGCTGAAACGTTGATATGACCAGTCTTCATGTCAATATCATCCAATTTCATGCGTTTAATGTAACTGCTGTCTGTCGCAAGATTTCCATAATTCACGTCTTTAATTAGTGACATACGGCTTAAAATTTCCTTCACACCACGAATCAAATCCTGTTTTAGTGGATGATCCTCGGCTAACATTTCCACCCATTTTGGCATGTAAAAATCAACCTGGGCAATTGGAAATGCTTCCAGAATACGTTCCATAATGCGAGTAATATCATCTCTTCTTAACTGCTCACAGTTAATTGGAACAACGGAAACGTCATATGCAATTTCCATCTCCTCTACTAAACTCGTTGTTTCATCAGAATATGGACGATTTGTATTTAACAACACGATAAATGGCTTGCCTAGCTTCTTCAATTCCCCGATAGTCTTCTCTTCTGCTGCAAGATATCCTTCCCTTGGAATATCTCCAAAACTTCCGTCCGTGGTAATGACACAGCCGATAGTGGAATGGTCTTTAATAACCTTCTTTGTTCCGATTTCTGCTGCTTCCGTAAAAGGAATTTCATAGTCATACCAAGGTGTCTTAACCATACGTTCTTGATCATTTTCAATATGTCCCTGTGCTCCGTCAACCATATATCCAACACAGTCAATCAGTCTGATATCCACTTGTTTATCTTCTGACAGCTGGATTCTGGCTGCTTCTTTTGGAATGAATTTTGGCTCTGTTGTCATGATGGTTTTACCTGCCGCACTTTGTGGAAGTTCATCAATAGCCCGCTCTTTACTATGTACATCGCTTATATTGGGAATTACAAGCAAATCCATGAAGCGTTTGATAAATGTCGACTTACCGGTTCTAACAGGGCCTACTACGCCTATGTATATTTCGCCATTTGTCCGTTCTGAAATATCGTTATATACATCAAAATTGTCCATAACTATCCCCTTTCCATATGCACTAATACAATATATGCGGGGTAAAAATGAATTATTACTATGTATTATACGATACTTTACACCTTTATTTCTTTTATGAACAAACCAATATTACTCAATGATGTAAGTCTTTCCCTCGCCTGCTAGCAGTATTTCTAGTAAATCTAATATTCGAACTTGAAATTTAAGCAAACGAAAGGACCGAACTATCCAATTTCGTCTTGTTCAAATGTCTTCGCTACACTTCCTTCAACTTTATCAAGAAATGTATACGAAGCATTTTCAAGTAAGAAATTGGATAGTTGGGTCTCAATTACCACTCCAAAGTAGGATACTCTGTCTTACTCTCCCTAACGAGTAATTCATTTAACGCTACCTTAGCGGATTTATTCTCAAATAACACTTCATTAATCTGTTCCACAATCGGCATGGACACATCATACTTACGTGCAAGTGCAAGTGCCGCTTTCGCTGAATACACACCTTCCACGACCTGTTTTACTTCATCCATAGCCTCTTTCATCGTATACCCTTTTCCAATCAGATAACCTGCATTACGGTTACGGCTATGTTTGCTTGTGCAAGTAACAATTAAATCACCTACACCAGATAAACCAGAGAATGTTTCAATCTTACCGCCCATTTTAAGACCAAGACGACTCATCTCCGCAATACCTCTTGTCATCAATGCAGCCTTTGTATTATCTCCATATCCTAAACCATCGACAATACCAGCAGCCAACGCGATTACATTCTTTAACGAACCGCCAAGCTCAATTCCAATTACGTCTGGACTAGTATACACACGGAACACTTCGTTCATAAACATTTCCTGTGCAATCTTAGCTGTTTCCTGACACTGGCATCCGATAACAACTGTTGTAGGAATTCCTTTGCTTACTTCTTCTGCATGGCTAGGACCAGATAAAACAGCGATTCTTCCTTGCGGAATTTCTTCCTCTAAGATTTGAGAAATCGTATAAAGGGTTTCATCCTCAATTCCTTTTGCTACATTTACAATCATCTGCTGATCTGCAATGTAAGGACTTGCCTTTTTTGCAGTTTGACGTACGTAAGGAGACGCTACTGAAAATACGATTAATTCTTTATCCTTGCAGGCTCCTTCCAAATCAGCCGTAATAGAAATATTATCTGGAAGAATTACTCCCGGAAGTCTGTCCTTATGTTCCCTGTGGACAGATAACATTTCTACTTCTTCTTTTAGTGCAGACCATAACGTAACTTCATGTCCGTTATTTGCTAACAGGATTGCTAAAGCGGTTCCCCAGCTTCCTGCGCCTAATAAACTTACTTTACTCATACTAAGTTCCTTTCTTCATGACCTCTGTAGAATCTATTTATATTATTTTTCTTTCTTTGAACCAAGCTTGCTTTCTGTACCATTTAAAAGTCGTTTAATATTCTGAGCATGTCTAAAATAAGCTAATGCTGTAAAACATAAGCTGAGAACCAGCATATGTATAAAATACTCGCTACCGCGCCAGAATAAAATGGTATTTATCGTAATAAGCCAAGCTACCATTAGAGAACCTACTGATACATATCTTGTAGCTGCGACAATTGCAATAAATAATATTAAACCTTTAATGGTAATTCTCCAGTCAGCCAATGACACAATGACTGCCGATGTAACAGCGATCCCTTTTCCTCCTCGGAAGTGCATCCAGAAAGGGAAGTTGTGTCCCAGTACAACTCCTAAACCTGTATACAGGCCCAATAAATACCATAGGTCTGAATCATGAAACATATATCTTACTGCCAATACAGGAACGAAGGCTTTGAGCAGGTCACCTATAAAAGTAACAAGCCCAGCCTTGATTCCCATTGTTCTTAAAGCATTGGTTGCACCGGAATTACCGCTCCCCTCTTCTTTGATATTAACATTATTGTGCTTTCCAACAAAATATCCAGTTGAAAAACAACCAAATATATACCCCACCACAATACAAACAATAAGCTTTAAAATCATCTTACTCTTTATCCTTCCTTTCACGAACAATAAATCGAAGGGATGTTCCCTTAAATCCGAATGATTCCCTTATCTTATTTTCGATATATCTTAAGTAAGAGAAATGCATTAGTTCTTTGCTGTTTACAAAAACAACAAATGTAGGAGGTTTAATCGATACCTGTGTCATGTAGTATATCTTAAGTCTCTTACCTTTATCTGAAGGTGGCTGCTGAAGTGCAACTGCCTCTGTTAAGATTTCATTTAATACACCAGTGTTTACACGAAGTGACTGATTTTGAATAACCATTTCAATTACATCAAACATTTTTGTAAAACGCTGACCTGTCTTTGCAGAAATGAATAAGATTTCCGCATAAGGCATGAAGGATAAAATATCACGAATTTCATTGGTCTGCTTATAGATTGTTTTATCATCTTTTTCGATAGCATCCCATTTATTTACTATGATAATAACACCTTTCCCTCGCTGGTGTGCGATACCTGCAATCTTGGCATCCTGCTCTGTTACACCTTCTGATGCATCAATTACTACAAGAACCACATCTGCACGTTCTACTGCTGCAACAGTACGGATGATAACGTATCGTTCCAAATCTTCTTTAATCTTGTTTTTTCTTCTTAAACCTGCAGTATCAATAAAGACATATTCTTTGTCATTGTAGGTTACTGCTGTATCAATTGCATCTCTTGTTGTACCTGCAATATCAGAAACGATAACACGGTTTTCACCAAGAAGGCGGTTAATAATAGAAGATTTTCCTACATTTGGCTTACCAATGATAGCCACACGTGGTCTTTCATCTTCTTCCTGATCGTCCTTATCTTCTGGGAAATGTTTTACCAATTCGTCTAACATATCTCCAATTCCAAGTCTGGAAGAAGAAGATACTGGAATCGGATCACCAATTCCCAAATTATAGAATTCATAAACATCAGGCATAAATTTATCAAAACTATCTACCTTATTTACCACTAAAACAACAGGCTTATGGGATTTACGCAACATATCTGCCACTTTGAAATCTGCATCTACTAAACCTTGTCTTACATCTACTAGGAAAATAATTACGTCTGCTGTTTCAATTGCAATCTCAGCCTGCGTACGCATGTGAGATAAAATTAAATCCTTTGAATCTGGCTCAATACCACCGGTATCAATCATCGTAAACTGATGATCAAGCCAGTCAACATCCGCATAAATACGGTCTCTTGTTACACCAGGAAAATCTTTCACGATAGAAATCATTTCACCGGCCAAGACATTAAATAACGTTGATTTACCAACATTTGGTCTTCCAACGATTGCTACTATTGGTTTACTCATTTTCACTCGTCCTTTTTAATCATTTATTATAGTATCGATCAAAGATGTTCCGTCTGATTTTACAATACGAATCTCTATTTGTAAAGCCTTTTCCAAATCCGTGACAGTTAAATCATCTAATAATACTTTCTCTCCGCTTCGTAGTAATACATCGGGAAGTATTAAATAATCACCTAAATCCTGGTCTTTCAGCTGGTTAATAATATCCTGCCCTGTAAGCAAACCTGCAACCGTAATATCACGTCCGAAATAATCATTGAATATCGTGTATACGTTACAGTTTATGTTGGGATACTTTTCCATAACCTTTTCTGTCTGTTTTTTTATTATCGGAGAAGCAAGAACTGCTGTTGCCAGAGACACCTTTTTCCTTCTATTATCACCTGTAAGTGCAGCAAGATAATCATCCACTTCATCTTCTAGTGAACGTATCATGCCAACGCCATTCTCAATCTGATTATAGCCTTCATAATACGCTTCATCTGGTATTGGCATTTCTGCCGTTAAATACCACTCATCACTTGCAAATACAAACCTTGTCCCATGTTCTTTTAATAACTTGTCCTGCCATTTGTGTATGGTATTTAGCACTTCAATGGCATCCTCCTTATTGAATTTTTTAAGAGGAGCAAGATTGTCTCGGAATCTGGTAAGTCCGACCGGAACTACCGATAAACTTTCCATATATGGCAGCATGTTCGATAAATACTCAATGCTTCGTTCTAACTCAGCTCCATCATTTAACCCTTTACATAAAACAATCTGACTGTTCATTTCAATCCGGTTATCATATAACTTCTGTAGTTTTTTCAGTGCTTCACCTGCGAAACGGTTATGAAGCATCTTCACTCTAAGTTCTGGATTTACCGTATGAATGGAAATATTAATTGGAGAAAGTCTATATTTGATAATACGGTCTAAGTCCTGATCCTTCATATTCGTTAAAGTGATATAATTTCCTTGTAAAAAGGATAATCTCGCATCATCATCTTTGAAATATAAAGTTTCTCGCATTCCTGGCGGCATCTGATCAATGAAGCAGAACATACACTTGTTGGTGCAGGAACGGTAATTGTCCATTAGCCCCTGCTCAAAGTCTATTCCTATATCTTCATTATATTCCTTTTCTATCTCAAGTTCCCACTGCTCGCCATTTGGCTTTTCGATTAGCACCGTAATGAATTCATCGTTACATATAAAATGATAATCAAATATATCTTTCAGTTCTGTGTCATTTACAGCTAACAGATAGTCTCCAGGCTCAATTTCTAGTTCTTGTGCAATACTGCCTTCTTCGACACTTTTTATTTTATGTTTCATACAATCCACCAATCTATAAAATCATATACCTAGTTATTATATCCTATCATTTCAAATATAACAATATTGAATCTTTCTTTTTCACTTTTTACCTAATTTCGTCGAAAACTTGACTATGCTTTTATATAATGATATAAATTTTATAGGTAAATTTATTTCAGAAGATAATGGAGGCACTTTATGTTTAAAAGACCACTTAATATTGCAGTTCCTGTAGCACCTTTAAAAATCATTGCCCTATCAAGTTGCAAGGAATTAGGTGAACTAGTGAATGCTCACCTTGTAAAATCAAGAAAACATCAGATTTCAGAAGAACACACAGACCTATCTATTTTAGGTTATGAATCTGATTCTTATTTAGTAAATCACAACTGTCCACGATTTGGTTCTGGTGAAGCGAAAGGCGAAATACGTGAAAGTATACGAGGAAAAGACTTATTCATTTTAATTGATACCGTCAACACTACCAATACATATAAAATGAACGGAGAATTAACCTGTACATCTCCTGATGATAATTTTCAGGATTTAAAACGTATTATCCAG
>DBKX01000356.1:3203-5956 GCA_002297865.1 Lachnoclostridium sp. UBA739 | reverse complement strand
CAGGCTCACAGAATTAACGTTATCATGCCTTTCTTATATGAAAGCAGACAACATAGAAGAAGTAAGCTCGAATCCTTAGACTGTGCTTACGCACTTCAGGAATTAGTTTCCATGGGAGTATCCAACATCATCACATTTGATGCCCATGACCCAAGAGTACAAAATGCCATTCCAATTCAAGGCTTTGACAACTTTTTTACTTCTTATCAGTTCATTCAGGCTTTGTTTGAAGCGGAACCAAACATTATAGTAAGTGATGAAAACACTATGATTATCAGTCCTGATGAAGGTGGTATGTCACGTTCTCTCTATTATGCCAGCGTGCTAGGAGTCAATATGGGTATGTTCTATAAACGCCGTGATTATACACAGGTCATTGACGGCCGTAATCCAATCGTTGCCCACGAATATCTAGGAAACAGTGTAGAAGGAAAAGATGTTTTTATCGTAGATGATATGATTTCTTCTGGTGAAAGCATGCTTGACGTTGCACTTGAACTGAAGAAGAGAAAAGCCCGTCGTGTCTTCATTGCTGTCACATACGGACTCTTTACAAATGGTTTTGATAAATTTGATAAATATTACAAAGATGGCATCATTGACCGTATCTTTACAACCAATCTCTCTCACGTACCTGATGGGCTGTTAAAGAAGCCTTATTACAAAAATGTAGATTTGAGTAAATACATTGCGCTCATTATTGATACGTTAAACAATGATACTTCTGTAAACGAAATCCTGGACCCTAACATAAGAATCCAGGAGTTATTACAGAAACACAATGCAAAATTCCTTAAATAATTCTATTATACAAGTGATATAAATCCACATACGTTACCTCTTTTTCCGCCTGACGCACGGTGGGAAAAGAGCAGTGTGGAATTGCAGCAAGTACATACATTAGACACTACAATCTGTTCTTTTGGCACTCCTGCTTCTAATAAAATACTCTTATTTAACATCCAAAGGTCCAGCTGATATTTTCCGTTTTCCTTCGGAAATACACACTGCTTCACAATCTCTTCCTTAAAATTCTCTTCGATCTGCCAAGTCACATCTTTACTTACTTCATAACAGTTCGCACATATAGAAGGTCCAATTATGCAGTGTAAATTCTCTGGCTTCGTTCCAAACTCCTCATTCATCTTTGCCACTGTCTTAGCCCCAATTTTTCCTACTGTACCACGCCAGCCAGAATGAGATGCTCCAATTGCCTTATTTTCCTTATCCACAAAAAATAATGGAACACAATCTGCAAAGGAAGTACATAATACCACATTCTTTTCATTCGTAATAAGTCCATCTATATTGGTAAGTTTTCTATGTCCGTAATCCGTCCCCTGACAATCCTCTTTCTTCGCCACATGGATTTTGGTATCATGAACCTGGTCTGAAAATACAACATCTTCCGCTCTCACTCCTATACTTTTACAAATCCGTCTATAATTTTCTGTGACGCTGTCTTTGTCATCTCCGCGATTGTAACTAAGATTCATGGTCTGAAACATCTCTTGGCTGACTCCTCCAAGACGTGTTGAAAAACCATGCTTTACAAAGGAGAACTTCTTTAATGCTGGAAATTCAATATAAGGTGTTTCCTTTTCTACTAAATGACTCCCAATCTGATTGTCATTGTTATAAGATACCCCTGAATACGGATTTTTCTCTGTCAAAACGATTGCATTCGTTCCTATTTCAAATAAATTATTTGCGTTATACACTGTCACCACATCCTTACTCTAAATCTCAAAAGCATCCTGAATTACTCTGATATCTTTTCCTAGAATCACTACCACATCAAACCGTACTGGAGCGTCCATGGAATACCGTTTTTCATACAGATAACTTTGTGCCGCTTTTATAATATGCTGCATTTTATAGGTAGAAATAGCCTCTTCTGGTGTTCCCATCTTCCTATTCGCCCGATATTTTACTTCCACAAATACAAGATATTTTCCATCCTTACAAATAATATCTATTTCACCAAATCTGCAAAAATAATTTTGTTCTATAATTTCATAGCCCTTGGACTGCAAAAAGTGAACAGCAATTTCTTCCTGTTCACTTCCTACCTTCCTCTTATTATATTTTCTGCCCTGTTCCCTCGTAGTTCCACTCCCCTTACTTAATTCGCTCTTTAATTTTCTCCATATCACTGACAAATACTAGAATCTCCGCTACTACTTCATATAGTTCCTGAGGAATCGTATCGCCAATCTCTAATGTTGACAGTGACTCTGCCAGTTTCTTATCCTCATGAATTGGGACATCATGTTCAACTGCAGTTTCAATAATCTTATCTGCAACGTATCCTCTTCCAGTTGCAACAACCTTGGGAGCAGAATCTCCCTTTTCATAAGTCAGTGCAACTGCAGCTTTCTTCTTATCAAATATACTTCCCATCTATATTACCTTCCTTTACAGACTTTAAACAAAATGAGTTATAAATGTTTTTCTGTGTATCGGACAGGGACCGTATTTTCTTAAGGCTTCAATGTGTTCTTTTGAACCATATCCCTTATTTTTTGCTAATCCATACTGTGGAAAGACTTTATCGTATTCTACCATCATACGATCTCTCGTTACTTTTGCAATGATACTGGCAGCGGCAATCGACATACTTTTGGCATCTCCCTTTATAATTTTAACCTGTGGTATATCCACCTCTGGAATTGTCACTGCGTCATTTAACAAAAGGGTAGGTTTTACTGGTAAAGAACTAATAGCCATTCGCATGGCCTTATATGTTGCCT
>DBKX01000356.1:0-3185 GCA_002297865.1 Lachnoclostridium sp. UBA739 | reverse complement strand
ATTAAGTTCATCAATTTCCTGCGGGGAAACAATGCCAGTTCCCACCGCTACCGCTTTTTGCATTATTTCAGGAAAAAGTGCCTCTCTCTTTTTCTGTGAAAGCTGCTTTGAATCATTAATATATAGAATCTTTGCATCCTTTGGTAAAATAACTGCACTTGCTACAACAGGTCCACAAAGAGGTCCTCTTCCAACTTCGTCAATTCCACAAATGTAAGGACTTTCTTTGTATTCCTCTTCAAACTGCCGCATTACTTCTAAACGCTTTAATTCTTTTTCGTAGGCTTCTTTCTTCTTTTCGAACTGAGCAATTAGTTTTTGAACACCAGCACGCTCATCATTTCGAAAGGAATCCATGACCTGACTTAAGGAATCCAAATCCGCTGATTCGAATTCACTTTTTATCTCACTTATTTTCATTCGTTTCTCTCCCTAACTATCATTTCGAAATCACACACATTTTGTTCAAAGGATACACTCTTACTAGTGCTTTTCCAATGATTTCGTCTTCTCTTATAGCGCCTATTGAACTATATCGACTATCCAGACTTACTGACCGATTGTCACCAAGTACAAAATACTCATCCGCTTTCAGCTCCATTTTTAATGGTTCCGACTCTGGATTAATCGGATCAAGTCCATAATGTTCTTTTAGTCTCTTTCCATCAATATAGATAACACCCTTTTTTATTTCCACTTTTTCTCCCGGAAGACCAATTACACGCTTAATTAGATTCGTTTTATCTCCTTTCGTGAAAACAATCACATCAAAACGTTCTGGTTTCTTATTTAAATAACTCAGTTTTCCCACAAAAAGCTTATCCTTATCCGATACCGTTGCTTCCATAGAATCACCATGAACAACTGTAATCTGAATTACAAAAGCAGATAACAGCTTAGCGACTGCAAATGCAACTACAACGCATAATATAATTGGAAGTATTTCTTTGTAATAAAAGTTTTGCTTTTCCGCCTCTTCCGAAGCATCTTCTTCCTGTTCTATCTTTTTCATTTCTGAATACTTTTCTGTATACGAAACAGGTTCTTCCTTCCACTGTGTTGCTTTGTTATATTGAGAATATAAGTGTTCGTCCTCCCCCTTTTTCTCGTAATAAGTATAGATATCCTCACAGAATTCCAAGCTTTCCTTAACTTTATCCTCTTCGTTCATCTGAACACCCCTAGTTCATTTCTGGAAATTCTAACGTAATGCGACCTAATTTTCCATTTCTAAAATCATCCAGAATCAGGTTCGCTGCCTTCTCATAATCAAGTTCATTTCCTTTCAGACGGCATGCACGAACATCTGCAATTTCTTCTAGCACCTTTACTTTATCCTCTTTTTCTTCAATCCCATATCGTTCGGCAAGTTTACCCGCATAGTTAAGCTGTAAGAAATCAATTAATTCTAATGCCAACTCTGTAACATTTAAAATTTCATCTTTAATAGAACCAATAAACGCCAATCTAAGCCCTACTGCTTGATCATCGAATTTTGGCCACAAAATACCCGGTGTATCTAGTAATTCTACGTTCTTATTCAGACGAATCCACTGTTTTCCTTTTGTTACACCTGGGCGGTTTCCCGTCTTGGCGCAGGCTTTTCCTGCAAAACTATTGATAAATGTTGACTTTCCAACGTTAGGAATCCCTACAATCATAGCCCGAACAGGACGGTTGATAATACCTCTTTTTCTGTCACGCTCAATTTTTTCTTTACAGGCTTCCTGAATGACATTATGAACTTCTTTCACGCCTCTACCATTTTTGGAGTTTACAAATGCTACGAAAAATCCTTGTTTTTCAAACCATTCTTTCCACTTAAGTGTATTCTTCTCATCTGATAAATCGAACTTATTCAATAAAATAATTCTAGACTTATTCTTTGCAATCTCATCAATATCTGGGTTCTTGCTACTAAAAGGAATTCTTGCATCTACTAGCTCAATTACCACATCAATGAGCTTAATGTCCTCCTGCATCATTCTTTTTGCTTTGGTCATATGACCTGGATACCATTGAAAATTCATCTATTTTTCCTCACTCTGTACATTTATTTTACTTATAAAATCAAAAGGTTTCACACGAATCCATGCTCTGCCTACTATATCTTTCTTTATAACGACTCCTATATTGGCATATCGGCTATCCTCACTTGCATTTCGATTATCACCTAGCACAAAATATTCCTTTGCATCCAGCTTTATCTCTTCATTAGCAAGCCCACCATTGGAAATCAGATCAAACTTATATTCTTCATTTAATTTTTCTCCATTGATGTATATAAAACCGTCCTTAATCTGAATGGTTTCTCCAGGAAGCCCAATGACTCTTTTAATGTTATAGTAACTATGTTCATCTCCACTTTGTTTAAAAACAATTACATCATTGCGTTTCGGTTTTGCAAAACGGAAGCTCATTTTATTCACAATGATTGCGTTACCATCTTGCAATGTTGGCTGCATGGAATCACCAATCATTGAGATTCTGACTAATCCAAATGCTACAATTAAATAAGATAATAAAATAACAGCTGCTATTTCCACAATCCAAATAATAATTTCTTTGTTTCGTTTCTTTCTAGCTGCCTCTTTCTCTTCATATTCGTAATATAAACCCATGAACGAATCTCCTTCAATTTATTGACTTCATTATAACACAGAATGTCAAAATGACAACAAACACATTTCGACTATATCGAAAAAATTCCCACGACGCATCGTGGGAATTTTTTCATTTTATAGATTATCTATACTGATTACCTATAACCGTATTACTATTTCACTAACTCTTTAACCTTAGCTGCTTTACCAACACGGTCACGTAAGTAATTTAATTTAGCTCTTCTAACTTTACCATGTCTAACAACTTCGATTTTGTCAACGTTTGGAGAATGTACTGGCCAAGTTTTTTCTACACCTACACCATTAGAGAATTTTCTAACTGTAAATGTTTCTTTCGCTCCACCGTTCTGTTTTTTTAAAACAGTACCTTCGAATACCTGGATTCTTTCACGGTTTCCTTCTTTTACTTTAGCGTGTACTTTAACAGTATCTCCCACTCTAAATTCTGTTACGTCAGCTTTTAACTGAGCGTTTTCAATACTTCTAATGATATCGTTCATTGTTGTTCCTCCTTCATAATTTTGATGTTCTTAATACATTTTCATGTGTTCATCCTTTGTG
>DBKX01000234.1 GCA_002297865.1 Lachnoclostridium sp. UBA739 | reverse complement strand
AAATTTTTAACATTTATCTGATAACTCATACTTCTTTCTCCTCATAAACTTCACTTATACCATAAGTATACCATATATTAGAAATTCAAAACAATCTATTTATTGATACCAAATAGTTTATCCCCCATATAGTAAACTGTCATTTATCACCCAACTCCTCCCCAAACGGCTCCAAGCTTCTCTTAAGTATCCCTTTCATATACGCAATCATCACCCCATAATTCACAATCGGCACACCTTGTTTTTTCGCCTGTCCTAATCGATACTGCATTTCCTTCTTATTAAGCGTACATCCGCCACAATGCACAACCATCTTATACTTGGATAAATCGTTTGGAAAGCCTGTCCCACTGGAAGTTTCAATCACAATATTCTTACCTGTATACTGCCTAATCCATCTAGGCAGCTTTACCGTTCCAATATCATCACATTGCCTATGATGGGTACATCCCTCAGCCATCAGAATGCAATCTCCATCTTCTAAAGTTTCCACTGCCTTTGCTCCTTGCACCTGTTGTGCCAGATTTCCTTTATAACGGGAAAATAAAATGGAAAACGACGTAAGTAAAATATCCTCTGGTGTATCTTTTGACACCCTTTCAAATGCTTGTGAATCCGTAATCACCAGTTTCGGTCTTTTTCCAAGACTTTTCAGCGTTTGGGCAAGTTCCGTATCCCTTACTACAATGGCATTTGCTCCTGCTTCTAACACATCACGTATGGTCTGCTGTTGTGGCAGAATGAGCCTTCCTTTTGGTGCTGCAGAATCAATTGGCACTACAAGCACTACAAAATCATTTGGCTCTAATAAATCTCCTACTATTCTTCTTACACTGTCCTCTGTCTGCACAATTACACTTAACGCTTCTTTTAACTCATGAATGCCATCCTTGTTTTTTGCACTGACACAAAAGACTTCCTCCGCCCCAAGTTCTTTCTTTAAAAATGCAACAGCTTTATCTTTATCCAAACACACTTCTTTCTTATTTAAAATAATCTTATAAGGAAGTTCTCGTTCTTTAATCTGTTTTAACAATTCCAGTTCCACTGACAGATCTGTTTCTTCTTTATCTATGCCTTTTTCTATCATTGAAGCACCATCCAATACAACCAGTGCAACATCTGCCTTATTCAAAACCATTCTAGTTTTCTCTATTCGTAACTGTCCTAACTCCCCTTCATCATCAAGTCCAGGCGTATCAATCATCATAACCGGACCTAACGGAAGCAGCTCCATCGCCTTATACACGGGATCGGTAGTCGTTCCTCGCACATCTGATACAATCGACAGTTCCTGTCCGGTTATGCTATTAATTAAGCTGGACTTTCCAGCATTTCTCCTGCCAAATACTGCAATATGTACTCTTTCTCCCTTTGGTGTATCATTCATTCCCATAGGCGCACCTCTTTTCTTTATTAAGGTACATTTTAGAACAATTCCCTACAGGACGCAACCTGAAAATACCCCTGCTCTTTTGTTATACTGCCTCGTTTTCCTTGGATTCTTTCACAACCTTTTCCTGCACATCAAAAGGTGCCTGCTCATATCTTGCAAATTCATAAGAAAACTCTCCATACCCACCTGTCATAGAACGAAGCGCAGTTGAATAATCGAACACTTCTGCTAATGGAATATCTGCCGTAATCTCTTGTTTTCCAGTATCCGTTGGGGCAATACCTAGTACTCTGCCACGTCTTTTGTTTAAATCCCCCATAACGTCTCCTGTAAATTTATCTGGAACAACAACAATCAGATTCACGACTGGCTCTAATAAAACAGGAGATGCTTTCATAAATCCTTGCTTAAATGCCTGTATGGCTGCCATTTTAAACGCAAGCTCCGAAGAGTCTACTGGATGATATGAACCATCTGTCAATACAGCATGAATCCCCACAACGGGGTAACCAGCAAGAGGCCCTTTTGCTAAGCTTTCTACTACCCCTTTCTCTACTGCAGGAAAATAATTTTTTGGAATTGCTCCACCAAAGATACATTCTTCAAACACATAAGGCTGTTCCAATTCAGCTAACGGTTCAAAATCCATATGCACGTCTCCATACTGCCCATGTCCACCAGATTGTTTTTTATACTTACCCTGAACACTAACTTTCTTCCGAATGGTCTCTTTATAAGGAACTCTTGGTTTTAACGTTTCCAGTTCCACCTTGTACCGATTGGAAAGTTTGCTTAACACCACCTCTAGATGCTGTTCTCCAATTCCATATAACAACGTCTGACGGTTGCTCACGTCATGTACTAGTTTTAATGTCCGATCCTCCTCTAACACCTTCTGGAACGCCTGTGAAATCTTATCGTCATCCCCCTTTTTCTTTGCCTCATATCGTACATAGGTATATGGCTTTGAAAATGCAAAAGAATCATATAAAACAGGAACCTCCTTCGTTGCAAGACTATCACCTGTTACAGTACAGCTAAGTTTTGCAATTGCCCCAATATCGCCTGCCACAAGTTCATTTACCTCAATCTGCTCTTTTCCTCTTAGCACATACAGCCTAGAGATTTTTTCTTCAGTTCCCTTATTCACGTTAAATATAGAAGCATCTGATTTTAGTACTCCTGAATATACCTTAACAAAAGAAAATTTTCCTATAAATGGATCAGCAATCGTCTTAAACACCTGTGCCGTCATTGGTTTGTCTTTCTCATACTGCGCTACAAACTCATTCTTATTCTTCTGATTCGTTCCCTTTTTCGAAGTCTTTCCTGGATGAGGAAAATATTTTTCAATCGCTTGTAAAAGCATTGTAGTTCCCTGCACCTTCGTTCCAGAACCCATCAGTACTGGAACCAAAGAGTTTTCTTGAACGCTTTGCTGGAGCGCTGCAGAGATTTCTTTCTGTGTAAATTCTTCCCCATCAAAATACTTTTCAAGCAGCGCTTCATCTGTTTCTGCCACTGCTTCCACTAGAAGTTCTCTATACTTTCCTAGTTCATCCCCTACTGAATTTGGGATATCACATTCCTCATAGGCACTATTCTTTGTGAACCTTCTTCCCTTCATTTTGACTACATTCACAAATCCAGTAAATACTCCATTTTCTCTGATTGGCAAATGGAATGGGGCAATTTTCTTTCCATACAGACTCGTTAGTTCTTCCACAACACCCTTAAAATCTGCCTGACCATCATCCATATCGGAAACAAAGAACAGCCGCGGTATATTACGTTTTTCGCAGTATTCCCACGCCTTTCTTGTACCTACTTCAACTCCAGCTTTTCCAGAAATCACAATTATCGCAGCATCTGCTACGTACATAGCTTCTTCAACCTCTCCAATGAAATCAAAATATCCTGGAGTATCCAGCAGATTCATTTTTGTGCTTTCCCACTTTAGTGGTACTATGGAAGTATTGATTGAAAAGAATCGTTTGCCTTCTTCTTTATCATAGTCACTGATGGTATTTCCATCTTCAACTTTTCCCAAACGGTCTATTACCCCTGTGGTGTAGGCAAGTGCTTCCACGAGAGTTGTTTTTCCACAGCTTCCGTGTCCCAGGACGGCGACATTTCGAATCTGCGCTACATTCCATTTTTCCATATACGGCCNNTTACTTAGGATTACTGAATTTCGTGCGTCAAATTCAACCCTTGTTTCATTTTACGATGATGGCAAACTATTTATGTTAATAACTGTACAAAGAATTGGAAGTGTAGTTTAATAATGTCTTGTAACTCCGAATTCTTTATTGCTTTAAAGCGTAACGGTTTAAAGTTTAATGCTTTAAAGTGTTGACATTTTTGCCTTAAAGTATTAAACTATATTCATCAATTGGAACAGAACAAAATTCCTAATACTTCCATTGTAATTATGGAAAGCATGGATAAAATATAAAAGAATGGAGAATGAATTATGATTATCGTAATGAAACCAAATGCAAATGAAGAGTCAGTAAAAAAAGTTTTAGGCCTCGTAGAAGAAAAAGGTCTTGAAACACATGTCTCTACTGGCGAGGAGGTAACTATCATCGGTGTAATTGGAGACAAACAAAAAATTCGCGGATGCAATCTTGAGATCGCAGAAGGCGTAGACAAAATTGTAGAAGTAACAGAAAGCTATAAATTATCC
>DBKX01000085.1:1989-4424 GCA_002297865.1 Lachnoclostridium sp. UBA739 | reverse complement strand
AACGTTGATTTTCCACATCCAGACGGACCGAGCAATACACAGATTTCACCTTTTTCTACCCCAAATTCAATTCCTTTTAACACTTCTGTTTTATTCTCACTAGTTCCATATGATTTTCTAACTTTTTCAATATCCAAAAACATACTTTTCCTCCATTCTTATTCATCTTAACACTACCATACAGATGTTTTATCCAAGAGCAACATCTAAAACCATCATAATACTAAAACCTGCTGCAAAACAAATAGTTCCAAGATTAGAGTGTTCTCCTTCTGCCATCTCTGGTACCAGTTCTTCCACTACGACATAAATCATTGCGCCTGCTGCCAGACTTAAGAAATATGGTAAAACTGGCAATACAATTCCCGCTAGCAGGATCGTAAGTACTGCTCCGATTGGTTCAACCACACCAGACAGTACTCCATAAAGAAAAGCTTTTCTTTTACTTACTCCCTCTGCATATAAAGGCATGGATATGATTGCACCTTCAGGAAAATTCTGAATTGCAATTCCAACGGAAAGTGCCAATGCACTCATTAATGTTATATTACCATTCCCTGCTCTCCAGCCTGCATAAACAACACCCACTGCCATACCTTCTGGAATATTATGTAGTACAACTGCTAATACAAGCATTGTTGTTTTCATTAACGAACTCTTTATGCCCTCTGGTTCCTTTTCTTCAATATGCAGATGAGGTATTGTTTTATCTAATAGGAGTAAAAATGCAATTCCGATCCAGAAACCTGCAACTGCCGGAATAAATGACCACTTACCAAGATTTTTAGACGCTTCTAAAGACGGTAATAACAAGCTCCATATAGATGCTGCGGTCATAACACCTCCCGCAAAGCCCGCTAAACCTCTTCTAACAAGTCCATTTAATTGATTTTTTGTAAAGAAAACACATCCAGCTCCCAATACAGTTCCTAAAAGGGGAATAATTAAACCAAGCAAAATTCTTTCCAATATAATGCACCTCCTGAAAAAAATTATCTTCTCAAAACGTACTTAATATCTAGTTAGGATATGCTAACCATATTCAACTTCATTATATGACTTTATCGTATCCTGTCAACCGAATTTCTTTTACTAATAATATTTATCATCAAAAAACGGACCTTGCGATACTATACACTCAAGCATCACAAGGCCCGCTTTCCATATTAAAATACTAGATAAATCTCTTGATATCTTCAAGAATTTGCTCTACAGAAATTCCATTTTCTTTTAATAACTCCTCTGGCACATAACGGTCTGGAAAACTCTTTTTAATCCCATAATTTTTCACTTTCATCTCGGAAGTACCATAAAAACTTGCAATTTTCTGACCAAATCCACCTTCTACAATACCATCTTCTAGTGTAATAACAAGTTTATGGTCTTTCTTTAATTCTTCAAGAAGTGACTCATCAATACCTGAGATAAACTTAGGATTGATTAGAGTTGCATTTACCTGTTTTGCTACCTGTTCACCCATTTCGTAAAACTCACCAGCGGCAATAATAACCACATCTTTTCCTGTTCTAGTTACTTGATACTGGTTTAGTTTACTGTAATCTGTTGTATCTGTAATTCCTTTTGTAACGACACCTCTTGCTGGAACTCGAATTGCAACTGGATGCTCTTTTTGTTCCATCGACCATTTTAACATAGCAAAATACTCTTCTTTACAAGTTGGAGAAAGGTATACCAGATTTGGTATATTTCCAATCATCGCAATATCATATAAGCCAAGATGGGTTACATCGGTCATGCCATATGCTGAACCGGCAAATACAAGGAACGTCATTGGATTGTTGTTAATGCAAAGATCCTGTGATATCTGGTCATACGTTCTCTGAAGGAATGTACTATAGACACCATATACAGGAGTTCCACCATTTTTCGAGATACCAGATGCAAGTGCTACTGCATGCTCTTCTGCAATTCCAACATCCACAAACTGTTTGCCTGCTTTCTCTCTTCTTTCCTTGTTAAAGCCAAATACCCCTGGAGTTCCTGAAGTGATTGCCACAACTTTATTATCTTCTTTCATCCTTTCAAGAAGATATTCTGCTGTCATATCAGCATAGTTTTCGCCTGTAAAGTTATATTTAGAAACTCCTGTTTCTAGTTCAAATGGCATACCCCAATGCCATTTTTCTTTCTCTAGCTCTGCTGGTGTAAAACCTTTTCCTTTGATGGTATGAATATGAACAACAACTGGTTTTGTCGTATCTTTTACTTTTTGGAATGTAGCAACTAACTCATTTAAGTCATGTCCATCTTTTACAAAATAATAATCAAATCCTAATGCTTTAAAGAAATTACATTGGCATTTTCCTTCTGATTTTCTTAAATCGCTAAGATTTTGATATAGTCCTCCATGGTTTTCTGCGATTGACATTTCATTATCATTTACTATGACAATCATATTTGTCCCTGCTTCTGCT
>DBKX01000085.1:811-1971 GCA_002297865.1 Lachnoclostridium sp. UBA739 | reverse complement strand
ATACCTTCGTATGCTTCACCGCCACTTAAGGAACCATCCCCAATCATTGCAATGATGTTTTCCTTTCCACCGTTCAAATCACGTCCTTTAGCAAGTCCACATGCAAGACTTATGGATGTTGATGTGTGTCCAATGTTAAAGAAATCGTGGGCACTTTCTAAAGGATTTGTTCAACCTGATACATCATCATATTTGTTTGAATCCATAAAGGCATCTTTTCTGCCCGTTAGCATTTTATGGATATAACTCTGATGAGACACATCGTATACGATTTTATCTTGGGGAGAATTAAATACATAGTGAAGTGCTACTGTTGTCTCGACAATTCCCAAGTTTGGTCCAATATGACCACCGTGTTCACTTAATTTTGTAAGAAGTGCAGTACGAATTTCACTGCTTAATTCCGTTAGCTCATGGATAGAAAGTGCTTTCATATCTTTAGGTGAATTAATTTTTTCTAATAACATGTTTTTCCTCCAATGATTTTCAATTGATAATATTATGTTACACTTTGGAGTGGACTCCATGTCAAGTAGTTTTTCATTATTTTCGAATGTTTAACAGCAAGCTGTTGTGCCACCATTGTGCATTCGACATTTTTCAATATTTTTTTATATATCTTGCATAACAACTGAATAAACATATAAAAAGAACCACTACACTTTGTATAGCAGTTCTTCTTATTCCTTGCTTATGTTATGCAATCACTCTAACCTATTGCCTTGAATGCCTCATCTAAGTCTTCGATAATATCATCAATATTCTCGGTTCCAATAGAAAGGCGAATTGTATTTGGTTTAATACCTGACTCTCTCAGTTCTTCTTCTGTCATTTGTGCATGGGTGGTAGAAGCTGGATGGATTACCAATGACTTCACATCTGCTACGTTGGCAAGAAGGGAAAACAATTCTAACTGGTCAATAAAATCGCATGCTGTTTTCGCATCTCCTTTTATTTCAAAGGTGAAGATAGAACCTCCACCATTAGGAAGATACTTCTGATATAACGCCTTCTGTTCTTCATTATCGGAAACAGATGGATGATTTACTTTCTCCACAAGAGGATGTTTACTTAAGTATTCCACTACTTTCAGTGCGTTTTCCACATGTCTTTCTACTCTTAAGGATAAAGTTTCTAGTCCCTGTAAGAAAATAAAGGAG
>DBKX01000085.1:0-755 GCA_002297865.1 Lachnoclostridium sp. UBA739 | reverse complement strand
TGCTCTTATTTTTGTAACAAATGCTGCTTTTCCAGCCGCTTTTGTAAAACTTACCCCATGATAACTTGGATTAGGCTCGGTTAAAGAAGGGAACTTTCCAGAGGCCTCCCAGTCAAATGTTCCCCCATCAATAATGACACCACCAATTGTAGTACCATGTCCCCCAATAAACTTTGTCGCTGAGTGAACTACGATATCAGCCCCATATTCGATTGGTCTAATCAGATAAGGTGTTGCAAATGTATTATCTACAATCAACGGTATGTTATGGGCATGGGCAATCTGTGCAATCTTCTCAATATCCACTACTTCTGAATTTGGATTACCTAAACTTTCAATAAATACCGCCTTTGTATTTTCCTTAATGGCAGCGTCAACTTCTTCATAGTAAAACGGATTTACAAAGGTAGTTGTAATGCCAAATCGAGTTAATGTGTGCTCTAACAGATTGAAAGAACCTCCATAAATATTATTGGCAGCCACAATGTGGTCACCACTTTCTGTAATATTCTCCAACGCATATGTAACAGCTGCAGCTCCCGAAGCAACTCCAAGTGCTGCTACACCGCCCTCCAAAGATGCGATTCTCTGTTCAAATACATCTTGAGTTGGATTAGTTAATCTTCCATAAATGTTACCTGCATCTTTTAATGCAAATCTATCTGCAGCATGTTGGCTGTTATGAAATACAAATGAAGATGACTGATAAATTGGAACCGCTCTTGCATCTGTTACAGGATCTGCTTGTTCCTGTC
>DBKX01000083.1 GCA_002297865.1 Lachnoclostridium sp. UBA739 | reverse complement strand
TCCAATGCAGGTTGAGAAAGAACAACTTTATCAAATCCTGATGCAACACAAAATGCAATTACAACTTGTCCTTTGCTATCCTTAATACAGATAACAGAAGCATTTTCCTGTTTTTCTGGATATTTAAGGCATACAACTGGCTGTGTTGTATCGGATGGAACTGCCAATTCTTTATCATTGCCTGCTGCTAGCAGTGCTCCACCACTTACTGCATATTTGCCTGAACAGGAAATACTGCTTAATGAGTCTTTATTTCCTCCACGTAAGCGCAATGCTCCACCTGTAATAGACAAGTCTCCATTGACATTAATTCCTTTTCTGTCAGAACGTATATTAACACAGGTATTATCTACCTTAACTGCTCCTTTATCAGCTCTAGTAAAATCATTCTTACCTGGACGTTTTTTCGTTGCAAAAGAATCTGTTCCATTTGCTACATTAATACCATCCGCTGCTGAAGTTATATCAAGGTATCCTCCAACTAAATTAACATTGGTACTTTCAAACCCTTCAAAGCTTTTTTGAAGCGTTACGCTGCCACCATTCAAATCAATGCTGGAGTTTGATACAAATCCATCATCACCAGAAGACGCTATGACGCAGCCATTGTTTACAGCAATTGCATTACCCGCATATAACGTATCGTCTGCTGTATCAAATGTTAAGGAACCTCCATAGATTTGAATATCTCTGCCTGCCTTAAAACCTTTAGCAGTCATATTCTTCTCACCAAAGCTGCCCCATCCTTTTTCCGTGCTGGAAACGCCACTTCCGCCTCCTGCTGATCCATTAAATCCGCCATTTAAATAATAAATAGAACCGGTTGCATTGCAAATATTATATCCTGTTGTGAAAGTATAATTTCCACTTTCAATTCCAATAAATCCTTCTGACTCAACGGTACTTGTTGTTTTAAAACCGTTTCCTCCGCATTGAAGATTAAAGGAACCATTTTTGATAGAAAGACCTTTTGAAGCCACAATACCATCATCTTTTGACTGAATGTTTAGTACACCAGAACCAATTTTCANNTCATATCTGCATTACTAGATACTGCATCTTCATAGTTGCCAAGAACGGTAAGCTGTCCCTCTCCGTTAATTGTCAAATCACTTAGTGCTGTTATAGCTGCTGTCACGCCTTCATCTTCCTGTGTATAACTACTAGCATCTGTTAAGCTGTTCGTGGAACCTCCAGCTGCAGTAATAATTGCTTTCTTTGCTTGTCTTATGTAAATAACACTACCTTTTGTATTCGTTAAATTGACATTATCCAATACTAATCTGACATTTTCTGTATCATCTGAGTCTACTATAATTTTTCCATCTCCACAAGAACCAGTAATATAATAATTACCGCTCTTGGTTAAAGTAAGTGTCGTTCCATCAATTTTAACGCCTGCTTCTTCTGAACCATCACTTGTAATACTGCCATCACTTAATGTAATCACAACTGATTTTGACTTATCGTAATCATTGTACAAATCTGCCGCATCAAATTTATCACCTGTAAGTAATTCCACGTTTGTAATCTGATCTGCACCATTTGTCTGCGTAGTAACAACATCACCACTGGTTGATGATGAGCTATCACAAGCGCTTAATAAAAGTGCGCTTATGCACACAAGTACCATAAGCTTTTGTTTGCTTTTCATGTTTGAACCCCCTTTTATTATCTTCCATATTATTCGCCGAAACGAATGAATTTTCATGTTAATTATACCAATTCCCCTATTTCTTTACAACTTAAAACATCACTAATTCATAATATTTTCACAATTCTTCATTTCCCATGCCTCTTCGATTAACTGGTATTATTTTCTTTCTTTTTTTCCAAAGTTTTTCTGTTATTTGTGCAAATTATGTGATATTCTGTTTGCAAAATAACAAGAAAGGATACTATCGTGAAAGAAAGAAAATATAGTTTATTTACTGCGATTTGCATGATTACTGGCATTGTAATTGGCTCAGGAATTTTCTTTAAAGCAGATGATATTTTACACTATACTCATGGAAATATGCTGTTAGGAATTCTTGTCTTTATTATTGCCTCAATCGCAATCGTGTTTGGTTCTTTAACCATTTCCCAACTTGCCATGCGTACGGATCGTCGTGGAGGCATCATTGCTTATGCAGAAGAGTTTATAAATACAGACATTGCTTGTGCATTTGGCTGGTTTCAATTATTCGTATACTTCCCAACATTAATCTCAATTGTAGCAGAAGTGGCAAGCATTTACCTATGCCAGCTTTTTGCAATAAATCCTTCATTGGAAATTAAAACTTGTATTGCTATCTTAATTTCCATTGCTATCTTCGGAATGAATATTTTCTCCGCAAAATTTGGAGGATATATTCAGAATGCCACTATGATAATTAAACTAATTCCTCTACTAGTAATTGCGTTGTTAGGAATTGTTCTTGGTAATCCAGGTGAAATCGTACAAAATGATATGATGCAATTTGGCCAAACTGCCAAATCCTTTACTTGGATTGCTGCATTTGCACCAATTGCTTTCTCATTTGACGGCTGGACTGTTTCAACCACTCTGTCCCATGAGATTAAAAACAGCAAAAAGAATCTTCCGATTGCGTTAACGATTGCACCAATTCTGATTCTATTTGTTTATATTGCTTACTATGTTGGTATTACTTCTCTATTAGGAATAGAATCTGTATTAGCACATGGTGATTCCAGTGTTTATATTGCAGCAACTCAGTTATTGGGTTCATTTGGTGCTAAATTAGTACTTATATTTATTGTAATATCTGTACTCGGAACACTGAATGGTCTTGCTCTTGCCTATATTCGTATGCCATATACACTGGCTTCTAACAATATGTTTCCATTTAAGAAAGTTCTTTGTAAGTCCCAAGACGAGAACACCAACTTTTCTGTGGCTTCAGGGGTATTAAGCTTGGTAATAATGCTTATTTGGACGATATTTAACTATGTAGTGAAGAAATTAGACGTTTCTGCAGATATTTCAGAAGTTTCCATCTGTTTAAGCTACCTGACTTACATTATACTGTATTTTACTGTTATCCGTATGGCAAAACGTGGAGAAGTACAAGGAATCTGGAAGGGCTATATCAATCCTATTTTTGCAATTATTGGTTCTATCATTATTTTTAGTGGCACCTTAACGAATCCACTATTTGAAGTTTCGATGGTTATCTTTTGTGGAATTATGATAGTTGGATACTTCTATTCCAAAAAGACTTCTCGTTAATGCATATTTAGCCCCACAAGGGGCTTTTTTCCTTGCCTTATGAATAAGTTTAATAAATAATATTGAAAATAATAAAAGCTGCTACTTCACCTGCTTGTGAAATGGCAGCTCTATCTTATTTTGCTTCATACACTACTTTTCCATTACATATTGTATAATGCACTTTTCCATTCAATGTTGCACCAGAAAATGGTGAATTGCTTGCTTTTGACACAAATCCATCCACTGTCCACTCCTCATCTGGATCAAATATCACCATATCCGCACATTTTCCTGGTTCTAAAGTTCCATAATCAAGCTGATAAAGTTTTGCTGGATTTAAAGTCATCTTTCCAATCAATTCTGGCATCGTTAAGTGTCCCTTTTTCACAAGATTGGTTATTCCCAGTGCTAGGGAAGTCTCTAATCCAATAATTCCACTTGGTGCCTGAGTAAATGGTTTTTCCTTTTCCTCTTTCGCATGTGGTGCATGATCCGTTGCAATGATATCAATGGTTCCATCTTTTAATCCCTCAATAATTGCCTGCTGGTCTTCTTTTGTACGAAGCGGAGGATTCATCTTAGCCAATGTCCCGTGCTCTAGCACTGCAGACTCATCTAAGCTGAAATGATGGGGCGTTGCTTCTGCAAAAATAGAAGCTCCCATTGCTTTATACATTTTCACTAGTGCTACAGAATTCTTCGAACTTATGTGCTGGATATTAACGGTACAGCCTGTCTCCAATGCAAGCATTCCGTCTCTGGCAACCAAGATATCCTCAGCTAATGCACTGGCACCACCAAATCCTAGCTTTTCAGATACTACTCCTTTGTTCACTCCACTGTTTTCAATAAAATTCTGGTCTTCCTCATGAAAACTAAGTGGAACATCTAACCTTTTCGCTTCCTTCATGGCTTCATATACAAGGGTTTCACTCATTAGGGGAATCCCATCATCAGTAAATCCTATTGCTCCATGGATTTTCAATTCTTCCATATTCACTAATTCTTCCCCTTTTAATCCGATTGAAATAGCTGCAGAAGGGATAACATGAATACCGGTTTCTTTTCCTCTGTTTAATACATACGCAAGCGTTTCCACATTATCTACGGCTGGTTTTGTATTCGCCATAGTAATTACCGTTGTAAATCCACCTTTTTTTGCTGCATTAGCGCCTGTTATCGTATCCTCCTTGTATGTAAATCCTGGATCACGAAAGTGTACATGAACATCTATTAAACCTGGTGCAACCATCATTCCTTTTGCATCGATTACCTGCTCAAAATCTGCATCTTGATAGCCATCTCCAATTTCTTTTATCCTGCCATCTTCTATTACAATACTTTTCTGTTCTATTGTCATGGACTCTGGGCGTACCAAAGTTCCGTTCTTTATAAGGATCATATTCTGCCTCCAATGTTCTTTTGCCAACTAGTCTATCACACTTCTTTTTTCGGTGCAAACTGGATATCTAAACACTTTGTGCATGTTTTTTCTTATTTTGCTAATAATTCTATTAGATAATTTTCAAAAAAGGTGGCAATGTTACGATATGAACTGTTTTAGCAGATTATTTAAGAACGATTCAAAAAATTCAAAAAGTTCCAATAAAGAATCCGACGGTTATCGCTTTTTTTCTCCTGTTAGGGGACTTGCAAAAAGTATAACAGATTCGAAAGACCCAGCTTATTCGCAAAAACTTGTTGGCGATGGAATTATGATTTTACCAGCCGACAATAAAGTCTATGCCCCTGTAGACGGAAAAATAGAGTTTATATTTCCTTACCGTCATGCCTTTGGTATCCGAACTTGTACTAATCTCGACTTATTTCTTCATATTAGAATAGGGACTGAAAAACTAAAAGAAAATGGTTTTCAAATGTTTGTAACAGAAGGTCAAGAAGTGAAACAGGGTCAGCTTATCGCCGAATTTGACTTAGTGAAATTGAAAAAGCACGCCATATCCCCTGCTCTATCTGTCCTCATTACTAATCTTCCCAACACACAAAGGTTACTCTCTTATACTGATAAAAATGTAACATTGGAAGATATTATCTTCGAAATCCGATGAATTTCTTCCATAGAGATATTGACACATCAAGTAGTTTGTACTAATATATAATAGTATGTTTACATTAGTACGTCCGTGTCCGGCTTAATGTAAATACGTTGACTTTGACAGGTCAACAAGCAGTAACGTCGCAGATGCGATAAGTAAAAAATAGTTTATGAATAATTTTGGAGGTGCTCGAATTGGCTAACATTAAATCAGCGAAAAAGAGAATTTTAGTAAATCAAACTAAGGCAGAAAGAAACAAGGCAATCAAATCTAAGGTAAAAACATCTATTAAGAAAGTTTATGCTGCAATTGATGCAAATGATGCAGAAGCAGCAAAAGCTGCATTAAAAGATGCTACTGTAGAAATTGATAAAGCTGCAAGCAAGGGCGTTTATCACAAGAAAAACGCTTCTCGTAAAGTTTCCCGTCTATCCGTTGCTGTAAACAAGTTGGCTTAATAATAGATCACTCTTCCGATTCAGCTCCAGAGGGCAGTCGTGCTGCAACTGTCTGAATCACAAAAGCGCTCCCCCATCTGTCAAATGGGGTTAGCGCTTTTTTGTTTACAATATTGGTATTCATATCTTCTGGATACAGGAAACAAATTTCGTCACAATATTGTGGACAGCTATTCAAAGGATTTTGCCTAGAGCGTTGAAAATGTTTATCTAATAGAACTTCTTCTAATTATATTTTGCTGGAGGTAATATTTCTTCCTCTTTCTCTATGACGGAAGCAACTGTTACGCATCAATTGTCCATCTTAAAAGAGGCAGGCTTAGTTCGAACAGAAAAAAACGGAAAGTTTGTATTCTATGAATTTTATTTTAATCGAACCGTTCCTGCTGAGAGTTCTTCCACACTGCAATCTTGCAGCTGTACAAGTAAATGACACTGGTCAGTAATCGCAATTGCCCTGCCTTCCCTATCTCCATCTCTTCTCTCTATTACAACATCCTTTCCTATTAAACAAGAACGCTTCTTATATTCCTCTAAAAATGATTTTCTATCTAAATTCAGATAGAAATCCCAAAACTGCATTAATACTTCTGCTGCCAGTTGACTTCTCACATCTGTCTCTGTCTGATTAAAAACACAGTCTGTTTCATTTTCCAAACCTCTTGGAAGTCCTCGCTCTGGCATTTTCACATGAATTCCAATTCCTAACACTACATAATCAAGCTTGCTTGTTTCAATATTACAGGAAGCCTCTGTTAAAATTCCGCAAACTTTCTTATTATCGCAATAAATATCATTTACCCACATAATTTCAGCCTTTCGGCTTGATACAACCTCAATAGACCTTGCAACCGCAACTGCTGCTGCTGTGGTAATATTGAGTGCCTGTTCCACCTTCACATCCGGTCTTAATAAAATGCTCATATAAATTCCAGTTCCTTTTGGAGAATAAAACACCCTTCCAGACTTTTCTTTACCACAAGTCTGTTCTTCTGCAATTACAACCAGTCCCTCCTTAGCGCCTTGAAAAGCCTGCTGCTTTACCAGTTCATTGGTAGAAATAACACTCTTCTCCACCTGTAATTGAAAAATTCCATTTTCATCTGATAAATATTTCTGGATGCTTTGTTCCGATAATATATCATTGTATTCTGCTAGACGATACCCCCTATTCTTTACCGCATCAATTGCATATCCTTCTTGTTCTAATGACTTTATTGCTTTCCATACGGCATTACGGCTAACTTGCAGCCTACTGGCAAGTTCTCCTCCAGATATGTACTCGCCTCTATGATTTTCTAAGACTTCAAGGGTCTTTTGTTTTACACTCATATGAACTCCTCTTTTCTGATATGCTTCCTTTCATACAAATCTTTTATCTCTGTTCTGAATGGTGCTATTATATCACAATTCTGAGACATGGAAAAGCAAGGAATCCTCTCTAACCAAAAATAAACAATTTAGTGTCTTCCCCATCTTGACGATATAGTTTACGCAATAAGTGAATCACAAATTACATGGAGGAAAAAGAAATGCTCTTTCAGAAATATGTAGCAGTCCTATTATTGATTACCACATCGCTTACAAACATTTTCCATAACATTAATGTAACGGCGACCACTAGGACATCAATTACAAAGCAGTCTGCAATCACACAGACAATACGCATAACAATGGAGCACGAAGAAAAGATTACCTGTTTCTTCGAATCCCCTGTTACCGCAAATACACTAGCCGCAAGTCAAATAAAATCCTATCTTAAAGATGGCAAGAACTACCTTTTGCTGCCTTCTTATGCAACTCTTGCTTCTGTTCGATTCAACCTTGAGACAACCAATGAAACCGCTGCTTTTTGGAATGGTACTTCCATACAGCAAGGGAAACCAATAGAAGTCAACCCAGGGGAACACATCCTAAGGATTAATGAAAAACAGTATCCTATCATCATTCAGCAATCCGAACATATAGGGGCCATGTTTATAACCACAGATGATGACTTAGATTACATTCATTCCAACAAAAACAATAGAACAACTGGGAAAATGTCACTTCTTACTGAAACCGGACTAGTGGAATATGATGACACTCTAACACAGGTGAAAACTAGAGGGAATACAACATTTTATAATGCTAAAAAACCCTATCAGATTA
>DBKX01000439.1:2679-12146 GCA_002297865.1 Lachnoclostridium sp. UBA739 | reverse complement strand
TATAAAAACTCAATTACAAGAAAGAAGGAATCAAGATGATGCGGGAATATGTTTTTGACAAAAAGATTGATGAAAAAGTGAAAGAATCTATTTTAAATGATGCAAAGGAAGTTGCACATATTGAACACGTAGAAATAACAGATGATATGAAGCATGTAATTGTAGGTGCACCAGAAGAAGAGTATCCAGTTGTGGTGACGCGAATCTTAAACATTTACTGCAAGTATTCAAAAGGAAATTTGATTTCATTTACAAGATTCGTTTAGGATCACAAAAAACAACGTGTAACGCAAGTAAATAGAAATGAAAAGACGCGATAAGTTTAGACTGTCGCGTTTTTTGTTTCTGACCAGGAAAGAGAAATATTTGCGATATTGGAAAAATGATTTGGTTATGATACAATAGGAAAAAAGTATTGGGGTATTATCATGAAACAAAACATAATTAACTTCTGCCATTCGATTGGGTTAGACACAGTTGGAATGATTTCCTGCAGGCGGTTCGACGAACTGCAGGATTTCTTACTTAATAGGCAGAAGAAGAATGTACAGAATGAATTTGAAGAAAATGATATTGAAAAGCGTATCAATCCAATGCATTATATGGAAGATGCAAAAACCATAATCTCGATTGCATTTCCGTACTATAACAGTGACAACACATCAGAGAATGGCTTTTCTATTTATACGAAACGATATGATTATCATAGAGTGGTGCGAAAGTACTTAGATAAAATCTGTGTATATATTGAGAGTCTAGGAGGTAAGGCAATTCCGTTGGTTGATAGTAATACTTTGCCAGAGCGCTATATTGCCTATCTTGCTGGAATTGGTTTTATTGGGCGAAATAATATGTTAATAACAAAAAAGTACGGTTCTTATGTTTTCTTAGGTGAAATTATAACGGATTTGTACATTGCTTGTAAGGACTGTCGAACATTTAGTCAGATAAAAGAATATGAGGAGTGCGGGAATTGTCGGATTTGTTACGGAGAATGCCCAAGTAAATCCATTAACAGGAATAAGATTAATCCAAATATTTGTTTATCATATATTACACAAAAGAAAGAAATTAGTGATAAGGAAATTAAATTGTTGAAAGGGAACGTATTTGGATGTGATTTCTGTCAGCTAAAATGTCCTTATAACGAAAGAGCAGAACAAAGTGGTATTGTGGAATTTGGTGAATTAGATTATATGAATGGAGAAATCAAACAATTTGCCCAGATGGATAATAAATTCTTTAAAGAGAAGGTAAGTATGACCTCTTGCGGCTGGCGAGGGAAAAATGTAATCAAACGGAATGCGTTGATTCACATGGAGAGAAATGGAGAAGATATCTCAAACTTAAAAGGAGATTCGCCGTATATTAATGAATATATTGAGCGTTTAAACTCAAAAAAGTAAGAAATGTGATAAGATTTGCAGTTTTCTAGTCTAGTAAGATAAATGTAACAAAATATACAGCCTAGAAAACTGCAATTAGGCAGAGAACTAATTCTCATTACACTAAGAAAGTTTATTTTCCTCGAAATGACTGCTCACAATACACACATCGATATATTCCTTTTTCCTTGTTGGTAAGTTTAAATCGATGTGGCAGTTCCTGTTCAACGGAAGTAATACATCTAGGATTTTTGCATTTAATAATGTTCTTAACTTCTTTTGGAAGATTCAAATGTCTTTTCTCTACTATACGGCCATCGTTGATGATATTGATTGTAATATTCGGATCTAGAACTCCAATCATATCTAAATCAATGTTAATTGGACCTTCAATTTTAATCATATCTTTTTTACCCATGCAGTTGCTTTTGGCATTTTTAATAATTGCAACAGAGCAGTCCATATGTTCAAGGTCTAAATAATTATAGATTTCCATACTTTTTCCCGCTTCAATATGGTCGATTACAACACCTGAATTTAATCCACTGATATTTAGCATGATTCGTTCTCCTCCAATAATTTTTTAATTAAAGCCATTCGTACATATACACCGTATTGAACTTGTTTGAAATACACTGCTCTTGGATCAGCGTCTACCTCAACAGAAATCTCGTTGACACGTGGCAGTGGATGTAATACAAGCATATCTTTGTTGGCGTAAGTCATTTTTTGTTTATCTAAAATATAACTGTCTTTTAAACGAATATAATCTTCTTCGTTAAAGAAACGCTCTTTTTGTACACGAGTCATATAAAGAATATCGAGCTTTGGTAAGGCTTCCTCCAGGTTACGTGTTTCTTCATATGGAATGTTGTGTTCGTCAAGAACTTCTTCCCGCAGGTATTCTGGAATTCGTAATTCGTTTGGTGAAATCATGATGAATTTTACATTTGGGTAACGGACCATTGCATTGATTAAGGAATGTACAGTACGGCCAAATTTTAAATCACCACAAAACCCAATTGTCAGGTTGTCGAGCCTGCCCTTTAGATTTTTGATTGTCAGTAAATCGGTTAATGTCTGGGTTGGATGATTGTGACCACCATCTCCGGCATTGATTACTGGAATGGAAGAATACTGTGCTGCAACATAAGGTGCTCCTTCTTTTGGATGTCTCATAGCGCAGATATCAGCATAACAGGAGATAACACGAATGGTATCAGCTACGCTTTCTCCTTTTGCAGCAGAACTGGAATCGGCAGAAGAAAAACCAAGTACACTCCCTCCCATGTTGAGCATTGCTGCTTCAAAACTTAGGCGGGTTCTTGTACTTGGTTCATAAAATAAAGTCGCTAATTTTTTCCCTTTGCATGCATCTGAAAACTTCTTGGGATCTTTAATAATTTCTTCAGCGGTTTCCAATATTTCATTAAGTTCTTCTAGAGATAAATCTAATGGACTTATAATATGTTTCATAAATACCTCCAATGTTATGTTCGTAGACTCAGTTATTTTTTTCCGTACTATTGTAATACAAGTAGGTAAAAATTACAAGTAGCGATTGTAGAAGAAAAAAGGTGAATAGATAAATACCACAAAAACAAAATAAGATTATCCATAGTATTCCCAAAGCATTTCGTATATAATTAACGTACTAAATTCAATTAGAAAGGTAGTGACATCATGAGTTTTAAAAAAGACTTTGTATGGGGAGCAGCAACAGCATCTTACCAGATTGAAGGGGCAGCATTGGAAGATGGAAAGGGGCTTTCTGTATGGGATGTGTTAAGCCACAAAGAAGGATTTGTAAGGGATGACCACAACGGAGATGTGGCATGCGATCATTATCATAGATTCAAAGAAGATGTAGAGCTTATGAAGCAGATGGGATTAAAAGCATACCGTTTTTCTATCAGTTGGCCAAGAGTATTGCCAAATGGTATTGGCGAAATCAATGAAAAAGGATTAGATTTTTACGATAAGCTGGTAGATGAATTATTAGCAAATGGAATTGAACCGTATGTTACATTGTTCCATTGGGATTTTCCGAATGCGTTGTTCTTAAAAGGTGACTTTATGAATCCAGACAGTTCTGACTGGTTTGCAGAATACACTAAAGTTGTAGTAGACCGTTTGTCAGACCGTGTATCAAACTGGATGACATTAAATGAGCCACAGTGCTATGTGGGATTAGGACATCAGTTGGGAGAACACGCTCCAGGACTTAAGATGGCTGAACCTTATTTGTTCCAAATTATACATAATATGTTGCTGGCACACGGTAAGGCAGTACAAGTGATTCGAAAATATGCAAAGAAAAAACCTGTTATTGGCTATGCACCAGTACTTGGTTACATTGCACCAAGAACCAATTCACCAGAAGATATCGCATTAGCGAAAGAACTGATGTTTTCCTGCCAAGATGATTTTTGCTTTTCAGAACCTTGGTGGAACATGCCTATATATAAAGGATGCTATCCAGAAGATGGATTAAAATTATGGGAAAAGTGGCTTCCTAAGATTGGACAGAATGACATGAAAACCATTCACCAGCCACTTGATTTCTTTGGGTTTAATTTTTACCGAAGTCCTTTAAGCGCTGGCTATGTAGATGGAAAACCAGACCTTAAAGTGGTTCACCAGACTGGACATCCACAAACTGCTTTTGACTGGGAAGTAACCCCAGAAGGATTCTATCATATGGCAAAGGCATTGTATGAACGTTATCAATTGCCACTTTTAATCACGGAAAATGGACTTGCCAATCAAGATTGGGTTAGCTTAGATGGAAAAGTACATGATCCTCAAAGAATTGACTTCTTAACACGTTATCTGCTCGCACTTAGAAAGGCTGCTTCTGAAGGTGTAGATGTTAAGGGATATATGCACTGGTCTTTAATGGATAATTTTGAGTGGGCAGCAGGATATAACAAACGTTTTGGTATGATTTATGTGGATTATGAGACACAGGAGAGAATTCTTAAGGATTCGGCTTACTGGTATAAGAAAGTAATTGAGACAAACGGAGAGAGTTTGTAATTATACATTTTAGATGAAAGAGTTCAGAATAGATTTAAGTATTCTGAACTCTTTTTAACTTGCAATCTTACATCATACTCTTTATAATAAAAGGAAATACGTTTATACATAGTACAGGAGGAAAAACATGATTCAGTTATACGAAAAAGGTGCATATTTATTAAATGGCACTGAATTAATTCAAGAAAACGATGAAACAAAAGCCATACTGGAACAACGTTTAGGCGGACAGGCTGTTGACAAAAATGAAGCCAAAAAAGGAACTATGGCTTATGAAATTTTAGAAAAACATAATACATCCGGTTCCATGGATAAATTAAAAATCAAATTCGATAAATTAACATCTCACGATATTACATTCGTAGGAATTATTCAGACTGCAAGGGCTTCAGGTCTTGAAAAGTTCCCTATCCCTTATGTACTTACAAACTGCCATAACAGCTTATGTGCCGTTGGTGGTACAATCAACGAAGACGATCATATGTTTGGCTTAAGCTGTGCAAAGAAATACGGCGGAATCTACGTTCCACCACATCAAGCAGTCATTCATCAATTCGCAAGAGAGATGCTTGCAGAAGGCGGAAAAATGATTCTAGGTTCTGACAGTCATACACGTTATGGCGCATTAGGAACAATGGCTATCGGTGAAGGTGGCCCTGAACTTGTAAAACAGTTATTAGAGAAAACGTATGATATTAACATGCCAGGTGTTGTAGGAGTATATCTTACAGGAACACCACAAAAAGGTGTAGGTCCTCAGGATATTGCCTTAGCAATCATTGGCGCAGTATTTGCCAATGGCTATGTTAACAACAAAGTAATGGAATTCATCGGGGATGGTATTGAGAACTTAAGCGTTGATTATCGTATCGGAATCGATGTAATGACTACGGAAACAACATGTCTGTCTTCAATCTGGAAGACTGATAGTAAAGTAAAAGAGTTCTATGATATACATAAACGTCCAGAAGGATTTAAGGAATTAGCACCTAAGTCAGTTGCTTATTATGACGGTTTAATTTATGTAGATCTTTCAACCATTAAACCAATGATCGCGATGCCATTCCATCCAAGTAACGTTTACACAATTGAAGACTTAAACGCAAACTTAATGGACATTTTAGATGATGTTGAAAAGAGAGCATTAGTAAGCTTAGATAATAACAAAGTAAAATACACATTAAAGGATAAAGTTCGTAACGGTAAACTTTATGTAGAACAAGGTGTAATTGCAGGATGTGCTGGTGGTGGATTTGAAAATATCTGTGATGCTGCCGATATCTTACGTGGAAAAACAATCGGTAGTGACGAATTCTCCTTAAGCGTATATCCAGCCAGCCAGCCAGTCTTTATGGAATTAGTGAAGAATGGTTCTGTTGCTGACCTTATGGCAACAGGTGCAACAATCCGTACAGCGTTCTGTGGCCCTTGCTTTGGTGCTGGTGATGTTCCAGCTAACAATGGATTAAGTATCCGTCATTCAACTAGAAACTTCCCTAACAGAGAAGGCTCTAAGATTACCAACGGTCAGATTGCTTCCGTTGCACTTATGGATGCACGTTCTATCGCAGCGACAGCAGCAAACAAAGGTTATTTAACAGCAGCAACAGATGTAGATGTAGAATTTACAAAACCAAAATATTTCTTCGATAGTTCTATTTATGACAACCGCGTATACAATGGATTAGGAAAAGCAGATCCAAACGTTGAAGTAAAATTTGGTCCAAACATCGTAGACTGGCCAGCAATGTCAAGCTTAACCGATCATTTAGTATTAAAGGTTGCATCTGTTATCCACGACCCAGTAACTACAACAGATGAGTTAATTCCTTCCGGTGAAACATCTTCCTTCCGTTCCAATCCTTTAGGATTAGCTGAATTTACATTGTCAAGAAAAGATCCTGAGTATGTTGGTCGTGCAAAACAGATCCAGTTATCTGAAAAAGCACGTACTGCTAATGAAGATATGTATGCTGCCAATGCAGAACTTAAGAATGTATTCGAAACAATCAACAAAGAGTTTACTGTAGATCCAACTCAAACAGAGGTTGGAAGTATGATTTATGCAGTAAAACCAGGTGATGGTTCTGCACGTGAACAGGCTGCAAGCTGCCAGAAAGTATTAGGTGGTCTAGCAAATGTGGCAAGAGAATATGCAACAAAGAGATATCGTTCTAACTTAATTAACTGGGGTATGTTACCATTCCTATTCGATGGAGAGTTACCATTCGAGTTAAATGACTACATTTTTGTGAAAGATATTAAGAAAGCAATTGCTGAAAAACAAAGTGTAATGAAAGCTTATGTTGTAAAAGATAAACTTATCGAGTTCGACTTGCGTTTAGGTGAGTTGACAGATGACGAAAGAGAAATTATACTTAAAGGCTGTCTCATAAATTATTATAGAGGTTAGTAGGAGGTATTTCTCATGCCAGAATTTCGTAACAATGGTCCATTAGAGGAATTCAAAGACACAATTAATAAGAATTCAAAAGATCACACATATGAATTTGATCCAGAGGATATTAGAAGAAATAGTGCATTGGCAGCAGCGTGCTATATTCCAGTGTTATTTATTTTACCTTTCTTCTTGAGACCAGATTCAAGATTTGCAAAGTTTCATGCAAATCAGGGAATCTTGGTATTGATACTTGATGTGGTACTTGGCGCTGCAGGCAAATGTGTATCCTTTATTCCTATAGTTCCATTTATCTTTAGTGCAGCTACTGGAATTATAACGTTTGCGTATTTTCTATATGGATTTATTAATGCGTTAAATGGTAAGGCAAAAGAAGTTCCGTTCTTTGGCGGGATTCGGTTAATTAAATATTAATTTCACCAAATAGAAAAAGCCTCTGTTGGTTTTGTACAACCATACAAGAGGCTTTTCCTATTTATTCTTCAATATCAATCGCATCTACCGGGCAAGAATCTCTCGCCTCTTTCGCAGTTTCTTGTAATTCTTCAGGAATTTCATCTACGATAGGCTCTGATTTGTCATCATCATTGAATTGATAAACATCAGGACACATAGAAATACACACTCCACATGAAATACATGTATCTTGATCTACACTAGTTTTCATAATTACCTCCATTATAATTGTAAGATTCTTTTGTTATCATTTCCATGTTGAAAATAAATATTCACCATTTTTATTCGAATACATATAATATAACAATACCAAACTTATAAGGGTGATCGAATGCCGTATCGCATCATTATAGACGCTGGACATGGAGGATTTGACAACGGGGCTGTGTTTAGAGGCAGAAAGGAAAAAGACGACAGCTTGCGATTAGCATTAGAAGTCGGTGATAGGCTTGTTCAAAATGGAATGCAGGTTGCCTACACAAGAACGACGGATACATACCGAAATGCCAATGAGAGAATACATATCGCAAATCATTCAGATGGTGATGTATTTATAAGTCTGCACCGTAATGCAAGTCCCTATCCAAACACATATCGCGGTGTAGAAACATTGATTTTTAATAGTGGAGATAAGAAGGAAGTTTATGCAAATAATATAAATAAAGCTCTAAGCGATGTGGGATTTCGTAACTTAGGAATAAACCTTCGTCAAGATCTTGCTATTCTAAAGTATACGAGTATGCCAGCATTAGTGGTGGAAGTTGGTTTTATTCATTCAAACTGTGATAATGATTTATTTGATGACTATTTTGAGGAAGTGGCATCCGCTATTGTTCTAGGTATTTTATTGTCCGTTGACGAAAATGTTTCGGTATCTCAGGTGTAACTACATAGGGAACTATCATTTAGCCGCATCGAGGAAAAAAGGGTTGCTTCTTCTATCTTTACTTTATATAATGACAGATAAGTTTAAAAATTATAGAAGGAGAAGATAGATGAAGCGCTATTCAATTGTAGAATATACCCACGATTTCTTTCGGAACTGGTTATATGAGGGTGGGCTTTATATAGATGCAACAGTTGGCAATGGATATGATACCGAATACTTGTGTAAAGGTGCCGGGACAAGTGGAAAAGTAATTGGCTTTGATATTCAGAATCTTGCAATTGAGCATACAAAAGAAAGACTCATGATGGCAGATGTATGGGAACGCTGTCAGCTTGTTTTAGAGGGGCATCAAAATCTCAATAACTATGTAGAAGAAAATTCTGTTGACGGAATTATGTTTAATTTTGGCTATTTGCCAGGAGGAGACCATGCCTGTATGACTCGTGGCGAGACAAGTATAGAAGCTATTGCAAAGGGACTTGCAGCTTTAAAACCAGGTGGTATTATGAGTATGTGTATCTATAGTGGACAAGATACAGGATTTGAGGAGAAAGATGCAATTCTTAAGTATCTGCAAACAGTCGATCAGAAAAAATACGTGATTATTAAAAGTGAATTTTATAATCGTCCTAATAATCCACCGATCCCTGTATTTATTATAAAACAATAGGATACAAAATATTATGTTTTACTTGCGGCTAGTCATTAATTCATATAGAATGGTAATAGTAAGTAATACATAATAAATGGCGAAAGAGAGGCAGTATTATGGCATTAAGAATTGATGGAAAAAAAATTTCCTTAGAGATGAAGGATGAATTAAAAGAAAAGGTTGCAAAAATGAAAGAGGAAGGCGTAGAAATTACCCTTGCTGTAATTCAAGTCGGAAATGATCCTGCGTCTACCGTATATGTAGGAAATAAAAAGAAAGCCTGTGAATATATCGGTATTCGTTCTTTATCGTATGAACTTCCAGAAGAAACCACAGAAAAAGAATTGCTTGAATTAGTAGAATCCTTAAATGTTCGTGATGACGTAAACGGTATCTTAGTACAGCTTCCATTACCAAAACATATTGACGAAAACAAAGTTATTAATACAATTTCAGCGAAAAAAGATGTAGATGGATTCCATCCACAGAGCGTAGGTACTTTAAGTATTGGACAAAAAGGATTTGTATCTTGTACCCCAGCAGGAATTATTCAGTTATTAAAACGTTCCAATATCGAAATCGAAGGGAAAGAATGCGTAGTAGTAGGACGTAGCAATATTGTAGGAA
>DBKX01000439.1:0-2631 GCA_002297865.1 Lachnoclostridium sp. UBA739 | reverse complement strand
CAGAACAAAAGACTTAAAAGAAATTACAAAACGTGCTGACATCCTGGTTGTTGCATTAGGTAAGCCTAAATTTATTACAAGAGAGTATGTAAAAGAAGGTGCTGTTGTAATTGATGTTGGTATTCATCGTAATGAAAATAACAAATTATGTGGAGATGTTGATTTTGACGATGTAGAACCAATCTGCAGTGCTATCACCCCTGTTCCAGGAGGAGTTGGACCAATGACAATTACCATGCTAATGAATAATTGCGTTGAGTCTGTAGAAATTCAGAAATAGATAATGATTCAATCACCATTAAAAGTTTGCATGCTCCACACTATTTTTATGCAAATGAAAAATTATGTTTATGTAGGAATTGATCCTGAGACAAGAAAAGCATTTGTAGTTGACCCAGCGTGGGATATGGGGAAAATTGAACGATGCTTAGAACAGGAAAATGCAATATTGGATAAAGTGCTCCTTACACATTCTCATATGGATCACGTCAATCTGGCTAATCAGCTTGCAAAAAAATACAACGTTCCCGTCTATATGTCCAAAGAGGAAATAGATTATTATAAGTTTCGGTGTGCCAATTTGCACAGTTTTCGTGACGAAGAAACCATTACAGTAGGAACTAAGAAGATTCGTTGTCTAGTAACACCAGGACACACAAAAGGCGGAACATGTTACTTAGTAGAGAAACATGCTTTTACAGGAGATACCCTTTTTATAGAAGGATGCGGAATGTGTAAAATTCCTGGTGGTTCGGCATCAGAAATGTTTTATAGTGTACAGAGGCTGAAAAAGGAGTTTACAGACGAAACGTTAATATATCCAGGACATCGATATTACGATATGCCAGGGCAGACTATGGAATATGTGAAAGAACATAATATTTATCTAGTAATGAATGATAAAGAGAGGTTTATCGATTTTCGAAACCGTAAAAGAATAAAAGGACTGTTTTCCTTTAAATAAAAGCGATGAAAAAATTTTTTCATCGCTTTTATTTAACCTTATATTACTATAAAAACGTCAATTTGTAAAAGTTACTTTACACATTTTGCGACTCCCTCTATTTCTATCAAGATAATTATGTGAAATACATTACCCCAGACTCAGGAAATCTTTTATCTCTATAAAAATGAATCCCTAGATGATGTTTCCAACGATGAATTTTGAAATGGAAGAATTATTGCCTATTAATATCCCCAGTGTGGTACTTCGGTATAATGCTAAGAAAAAATTAGGTAAGGATAAGATTAGTTTAAAGGAATGAACAGACATGGAAGATTGGCTTGTGGAGCGGTTGTATGGAAATCACTAGACATATGTAGTGAGAAACTTTGGAATCAAATGCGGGTAGAATAAGATTGGGTGGTATGTTACAATACTTATTATCTTATTGATTGAAGGAGAACATGATCATGAAATGGATGATTGCATCAGACATACATGGGTCTGCGTATTACTGTAGAAAATTATTGAAACGTTTTGAGGAAGAACAGGCAGATCGTATTATTTTACTTGGAGACCTCTTATACCATGGTCCACGTAATGATTTGCCAAAAGAGTATAATCCAAAGGCTGTGATTGAAATGCTGAATGGACAGAAGGAAAATCTTCTTTGTGTCAGGGGAAACTGTGAAGCGGAAGTGGACCAGATGGTGTTACAATTTCCAGTGCTTGCGGATTATGGGGTTTTATATATAGACGGACATACGATGTTTGCTACACATGGGCATTATTTTAATAAAGAAAATATGCCGCCTTTAAAGACAGGTGATATTCTTTTACATGGTCATACGCATGTGCAGGCACTTGAGGATAATGGGGAATATTATTATATCAACCCAGGCTCGGTTTCGATTCCGAAGAATGGGAATGAGCATAGTTATATGGTGTATGAGGATCATAAGTTTGTGCTTAAGAATTTGGATGGGACGGAAATAGGCTGCCTGGAGTTAGGTTAATATTGTGAATTGAAGAAGACGTGTTAAAACTGGAAGCATTCTGGTTTGGCGCGTCTTTTTTGCTGTATAGGAGGCAGAAAAAATAAAAAAAATTAGCACTCACCTATTGACAGTGCTAATAATAGGTGTTATAGTACATATATAACAAAGAGAACAACAAAAGCAATACAAAATATCGAACAATTGCTTTGCTGGTATCAGTTAAATATTTCAGGAATAGGAGGAATGATTTATGACGATGCCAAGTTTCTCAAAACCAAATTTATTAAGAACCAATTATTCAAAACCAAGAACAGGATTCCAAGACATGTTCCCATTTGGAAAACACTATATTATGCGAAGCGATGTCAAAGAAACTGATACTATGTATCAGCTCGACGTTGACTTGCCGGGATTCCAGAAAGAAAATATTAAAGCTTATGTAAAAGATGGATATCTAATCATTGAAGCAAGCAAAGAGCAGGAAAAAGGTAAGGAATCCAAGCAGTATATTCGAAAAGAACGTTACGAAGGAACCTATCGACGTACATTCTATGTAGGTTCAACAGTCCGTCAGGAGGATGTGAAAGCGTCCTATAAACATGGAGTATTGCATTTGCAAATTCCGAAAAAAGCTTTAGAAGAAGTAAAACCAGATATGATAGCCATAAATTAATATATTAATATATTAAT
>DBKX01000170.1 GCA_002297865.1 Lachnoclostridium sp. UBA739 | reverse complement strand
TGCGACCACTAATCCAGATATATGTGAAATATCTGCCAACAGGTATGCTCCCACTTTATCCGCAATCTCTCTGAAACGCTTAAAATCAATTTTTCTGCTATATGCAGTAGTTCCACATATAATCATTTTAGGTCGATGTTTCAACGCTAATTCTTCTACTTCTTCATAATTGATATTGTAGTTTTCATCTAAGCCATATCGAACCACGTTAAAACATGTCCCAGAATAAGAAGCACTTGCGCCATGTGATAAATGTCCACCTGAATTCAAGTTCATTCCCATAAGTGTATCACCTGGTTTTAACAGACTATAAGTAACAATTTCATTTGCAGTTGTAGCGGAGTGTGGTTGCACATTGGCATACTGAGCATGGAAGATACGTTTTGCATTATCTATCGCTAGCTGTTCAATTTTGTCAATCTCTACACATCCTGCATGATATCTGTCATGAGGATATCCTTCTGCTGTTATATTAACGGTTGGCATTCCCATACAAGCCAAAACCGCAGGTGAAACAAGGCTACAGGATGCTACCATCATTAACACTTCCTTTTGCCTTATCAGTTCATTATCTAATACCTTCATAAAATCCGGATTTATTTCTTTTATTTGTTCTACGCCTCTTACAAGTAATTCTGCTAATTTACTATCTTGATAATCCATACCGGCTTCTCGCTCCTTTAATTGTTCTTTTCTTCTATAACCTGCTGCACGGTAGATAACAGCTGTCCTAAAGTCTTATAATTACTGTAAACTAATTGCATATCTCCGAATTTGATGTCAAATTCTTCTTCCAGCGCAATTACAATTGTAATAAACTCAATGGAATCAATTCCATTTGCTGCAAGGGATGACTCCTTGTCAAGGCTCACTGGTCTGCTTATATTTTCTTTTATAACACGAACTATCTTTTCTTCCATTTCCTCTAATCTCCTTATAAAATATTTTGTAAAAGTGCAACTACACCTTTCTCCAACTCTGCTATCTGTTTCAGCATCTGAATCATTGCTTTCTTATCCGTTTCCGAAGGTTTCGTGAGATACATTTTTAGTAACTTTGCCTTCAGCATAAGCCACATATTCACGCTTTGTTTCAATTGAGTCGCTGCATTTTTAACCGCCTCTATTTGATATAAACGATAGATTCCATCCAGCATGCAACAATAAGCATCTCTCGCCTGCGCTACCTTCCTAATTTTATCCATAATCGGAACAGCATGCAGTTGATTTTGAAATCCTTCAAATTCCAAACCAATGTCGAAATTCTCTTCCAATTCTTCCGCTAGTCTTAAAATATTAATATAATTCAGATTATCTTTCCCAACCATATCCATATCTTCTTTAATTGCTTCCATATAATCTTGTAATTCTATTTCTTTTGGTTCAGGAAACAATTCTAATGTACCGCAGGTACTCATAGCTTGTAATAATGTATCTTTATTTAGAGTAAACTCTTCGTACTCAAAAAAAGGATCTAGACAGCTATAGCACTTGTCATCGGCATTATAACTGTAAACAATCAGATTGTGCGGAATGTGAAATTTTTGATAGAAACCTATTCGCTCTAGCTCAAATAAATCTACTCTTACCAGCATTGGGAACTTGTAGCCTTTAAACTCTCCTGTGACATCATTCCTATCCTTTTCATCAACATTCTCCATATTCCACGAAAACCCGTGAAACTTTTTTGTTCTGCAGGTACCATCAAAATCATTGATGATATCTATTCGTTCTCCAAGACGCTTACCTTTGCTTTCACTATCCAGTACTAACCCCCAATTTCCACCCGCTATCATAAAGTACTCTTTTCCATAATGATGAGCTAACGTTGAAATACAAGCGTTAATACAATTGTAAGCATCTATATGTTCAATACGTTCAAATCTCATGATTTATCTCCATACAAAAGTTCTACATTCCCTCTAGCTTAATTCCTTGTTCAATCTTTTCCTTATTGTCATCACTAATATATTGAAATAGCAAACTTTTTCGATCCTCACAAAACAGTCTCTGCATAAACTCTTCTTCCCAGTGATAAGTTCCCTCTTTATCCAATCCAAACTGGTTCAAGAACCTTTCATCTGGTACTTTCATACTCGTATTTTCCAATATACCTTTATCTTCGAAAATAACCGATGTATAGTAAATGATATACATGATGTAGTTTTCAACCTGATATGTTTCGCATATCGTTCGGAAAGACTCCCAATTGATATTCGCTCTCTTAATAAACCCATAGATGTCCGCAAAATATTTAAGACTATAGGAATACGTCTTATACAGGACATAGATTGAATTCATGTCATAGTAAGCATGTAAACACATATGTAGTAGCATGTATTCATCTTGAAATGTTTTTACCTGAAACCCTTTATAATCAAGCACCTGTGACTTACCAATCATTTCTCTTATATCCATTGATGAACTATTATTCCAAAAGATATGAAAATTCAAATCCAGATTAATAACTGGTAATAAATCATTTTCAATTTTTTTCACAAAAGGTGCTGATTGCTGTGTATAGGATAGATAAAATATTTCCTGCTGTCTGGTAAAAGGCTTAATCTTTTTTTCTTTCTCATCATAGATTCCTTGTATATAGCCATTCTCTAGAAGTATTTTCTTAACTTCTGCATAGTCTTCCCGATTAATCACCACATCCAAGTCATCTGATTTGCGATAACTTTCATCAACATAGGCTGTTTTCGCTGCGTAAATTCCTTTTGTGATGCAGTAAGGAATCTGAGCACTGTCTAATTCAGTGGCAACTGGACTAAAATTGCGTAAATTCTCATAAAATCTCTGGGAATTTTTCTGTCTTAATATCCTGTTTACAAGTCGCTGTTTTCTATCCAGTTTCATCATATCTCCAACAACTAAGCCAATATTATGCTGAAATGCAAGTTCTAATACTTCATCATTTTGAGGAAATTCATGTAACTGCTTCTCTCCGTCGAAAGCAAAGAATCTTCTCAGGATTACTAATAATGTATCTTGATTCATACAAATCACCTCATAACTATCCTCAGATACAATTTCTTATATCTGCATACCACTAATAGTTTTCTAATAATGTTTTAAGTTTTGAAATACTATCGCTCTTCTCCAACAATAGGTCTTCATCTCTGAACGAAATTTCATATTTTTGTTCTAGCATAATGAGCATTTTGATACTTTTGATAGATGTTAAGCCAAACTGTCTTAAGCAATCATCCTCTTTAATAGTTCCTCTTTTTTCTTCATCCAGTTCTAAAATACTTTCTATCACTTCGTATAATTCATCCGCTGATACTTTCATGTTAAATCCTCCTTAAAACTTAAAATCGTTTATTAATCCAAGTTACATAATATTATTTTTAATCAAATCCCTAATCATTTTATTTTGCAGGATCGAAAGTTCCTTCTGATAATTTTTAAAGTCTCCCATAAATTCATCATACTTTCGTTCACACAAACCAATATCTTGTTGTATGTATAATCCTCTAAAGTAATCGCTATACATCCTGGAACGTTTCTTCATAATTGCTCCTAACCGTTCTTCATATTCTGCTGCCTCAGAAATGAACGGAAGAAAATGGTGGATAAATGTTGGTATTCCAGCCGTTTCTGTATCAAATATCAGAAAATGCTTTCGCAAAAATTTCGATACATCAGCAGTAAATGGCTCTACAAATCGATAGGAAAGCCCTTGCTTCAAGAAATCATCTTCCGGAATAAGCAATCCATCCTCCTCTAATCTTTTTCTTATGGCTGTCCCAGGATCTGCAACAACATGATGAACATAATTGTCCAAATCATGTGGCTGATGTTCCTCAAGAAATAGAAAGTTGTCTCGAAGCCTTTCTTCTGTAGAATAAGGATTTACCATAATAAATCCATAATGGTCTGAGTAAATGCCTGCTTCTTTTAATTTCTTTAATGCAATTCTATTATTTTCAATAGTAGTAGCCTTATTATAAAGTTTTAAATCAAACTCATTTGCTGCTTCTACTCCGATAAGAACTACATCAAAACCAGCCTTCTTCATTAATTTCAAAAGTTCAACATCAACATTTACTATGAAATTGCTTCGTAAGTAGCAGCGCATAGTAACTTTCAAGTTATCCGCCAAGATTAAATTACAGAACTCAGTAATGAAGTCGATTCCTTTCTTTCCGCCTGGATCCTCAAAACTTCCCCCCGTGAACCAGAAGCACTTAATTGATGATGTCGTTGTAATTGTTTTGATTTCATCAAATATGCTTTGTGCAGTACGGCCTGTCCATTTTTTATAGAATTGCCCCCTTGTACAAAATGCACACTTCATATAACAGCCATGGCTATTGTAGATGAAAGCATAATAATTTTCCAAGAATCTGTTGGAATTCAATAGAAAAGAACGATCTGGAAGAGGTAAATCATTTACATCAATATTGAAAAACTCTTTTCCTTCTAGACTATCTCTTGCTGCTATATTCTTATGCTCTTTTACCATTTCTGCAACGTCATCTTGTGCTTCTACGCAATCGACTAAACCCCGTAAACTATATTCCCCGTCTCCAAGAATTACATAATCCACGGCAACGAAACGCTCATCTTTTAATATTTCCTTAAAATAGATTGAGGAGTATTTTCCTGCTAATACAATAATACTATCAGGAGCATTCTCTTTTATTTTTTTTGCTAATTTGGCAAATGATAATAGACTCTCTGGGTATACGGAAGATTCTGAATAGATAGACATACTGTAAATCTTACTACTCAAATCAATCTGTGAAAAATGTTGGTTAACATCCTCGTTACCATTCAAGTAGATACTTTCTACTTGATATCCATTTTCCGACAAATAGGATTGATATCCTCCTACTTCCATATTTTCTATCCCATCAAATGTCATTGCTAGTAGTGTTATTTTTACCATATACTTCCCTTCTGCCATCTAATTTGATAGCTTACTAAATTTTTGTTTTATTGTAACTCAAATTCTTGAGTCTAAGTTAAATACTCTTCCACTTCCACCTAACATCTGGTCAGATGATAGATAAATTGTGAAATTAACAAAATCCTGTATTGCGTTAGTACTTTTAATCAAGCTTCTTTTTTCGGCTATCTCTTTCTTATATGTAATATTACGGTTTAGATCTGTAACTACAAATCCTGGGCAAACTGCATTCACCGCAATATTATATTCCCCTAGCTCCCTTGCAAGGGA
>DBKX01000285.1 GCA_002297865.1 Lachnoclostridium sp. UBA739 | reverse complement strand
ACACTTGACATAGAGCCAATATTTATTTATAACGATAAAATGGTCATTGCTTACAACTATGCAAACAATGACCATTTTATCAGCTTATCAGACATTCCTAATAGTGTTCGGATTTGTCTCGATAAAGTGGAGTAGACGGGAGTCGAATCCGTTAATTCATTTCTGCTAAAAATCCACAAAGCACGTATAACCCTTGTATTTCATAGTGTTATGCGTGTTTTTGTTTTTCCTGTTGTGCTTCTATTTTTCTTAATGATGCAACACGAAATGCAACTTAAAAAATATTATACTTAATTGTCTCAAAATTCAGTTGCAAATTAATGCTTCCTTAATATATAGTAATTTATTCTCCTTCTTGGCTACACATTAGTCCTTTACAAGATAATTTACCAAACTCAATCCAATATTGATACCTGCTTTTCAAAAATTCCTTTCTTTCTTCTGATGTATTCTTCATATTATCTATTTGTTCATAAAATCCTTGCATCTTTAGCAATTCCTCCGCACAGTCTGCTCTATATCTAAACGTTGGAGGTATATTCATTACTTTGTAATCTGTATTTTGCACTTTACAACAAATAAATTGCTTATAGTCACTCAGTGGTCTTAATCTATCATAAGACATAATATCTACATTGCCATTCCTTTGCTCTGCTCTTATTCCAGTGAGTAATTCGTTTCCTTCGTATTCTTTTCGTCTACCATATACCAATAAAAATTGTGGTTTAAATTCCCGTTTTCTCAAATCCAATGGTATATTAAATTTTTCATAAAAAGCTAAAATATTATTTGCATCATTCAAAATATATTTCCATTGCTTGATCTGTCCTAAAGCCTGATTAAATTCGGCTGTGGTATTCCCATCCTTATTGAACATTTTTTTACTAGGTTTTTCGATTTCAATAAATACGGGAGTAAATGTCAAGCTATCATTTGCAAGCCACAAAAAATCTGGTCTTCTAGTATTTACAATTCCAATATCCGGTTGAGAAATCAGTGTATGCATATATGGATAGTGCCCTGATTGCCCAAATAATTCTAATCCTCCCGGAAGGTAACAAGGGTTTCTCTCAAAAAACTCTTGAAATGCTTTTTCTGAATCCGCATGTTCTTCTAATAATTTATTATATTCAGAACTAACTTTTAAATTGTATTCATCCCAATTGATTTGTTTGGGTCCATCCAATATGACTTCATAATTCTTTCGCAACAAGTTCATAGCAAATACCTCCTATTTTTGTATTAATAGTATTTCATTGTACAAACTTTGTCAAATAATCATATGATTATGATATGGCCAGGTGTTTCAATCTTACGTTTCAGATCCAATGGTATATTAAATTGTAATCTTAAGTCTACATTATCAGGCTTAGTTCTATGTTGCACATAATATATTAATTGCTTTATAGTGGTAGGAAAGCTCCTTAAATAGGTCAGTTTCCTGTTTAAGGAGTTTTAATGGTGTTTTTTAGAAAATAAATTGACTTTCTGTCATTTCAAACATATTATTAATATGTATTACATATTTTGTCCTTTCTTTTCATGGAATTATAATTGAGAAGTGACAAAAGAAAAATTAATATTAATTGAAAAGGAAGTGGTATTATGAATATTAACGAATATATGGAAGAAAGAGTGGATAACCAAATTAATTGGTATGATGAAAAATCTATACATTGCCAGAAAATGTACAAAATAGTTCAATCTATAGAAATAGTACTTGCTTCTTTAATTCCATTGCTATCAGCTTATACCAAATACAATATAATTATTGCAATTCTGGTTGGAGTTTTAGGTTCTTGTATTGCAATCATAGAATCCGTTACAAAACTGTATAAATGGCATGAAAATTGGATTGAATATCGAACAACGTGTGAGTTGTTGCGGTACCAAAAACATTTATTTATTACAAAATCATTTCCATACAATTCGGAACCAGAAAGCATCGATAATATTTTTATTAGAAATATCGAAAATATTATATCTTCTGAAAACAATAAATGGAAACTTATTAATTCTGATGAGAAAAAAACAGAAGAAACTACTTAATTTTTTCATAAGTTTTATCAAAAATATCTGGTTTGCATGGGTATTTTTCTCCATTTACACCAGTAATAATCCAATCTCCTGGGAGTGCTTTCATATCACCTTCCAGTGTATGAATGGTTAATTCTACATCTGTTTTATATGCATCAACAATAACTGGTTTTTTTTTGAATTTTTCTGTTTTCATTAAAATACCTCCTACAATATCAGAAAGTGGTGATTACAATATGAGTACATATAACATTTTTATCAGTCATGCTTGGAAATATTCTGAACATTATAACAAAATCGTTCAGTGGCTTAATGAGGCACAAAAAGAAGGCAAGTTGACATGGAAAAATTATTCCGTTCCAGAACACGACCCATTAATCGATCCTGATAAACCAGCTGGTAAGAAAAAGCTCAAAGAAGAGTTAAAGCAACAAATCCGTCCAGCATCAGTAGTGTTAATTTTATCCGGTATGTATGTTTCATATAGTGACTGGATTGATTTCGAAATTGATACAGCAGTAAATTATAACAAATACATTATCGGAGTTAAGCCATGGGGACAAGAGCGTATTCCTGCTAAGGTAAGTGAAAATGCAAATGTAATGGTTGGATGGAATAAAGATTCTGTCATTAATGCAATACTAAATTCTTAAGCTAATTATAACAGATGTAGTTTAACAATACAATAAATATAAGATTGCAACAGAAAAGCAGTGGATATTTCACTGCTTTTCTGTTGCACTGGTGCAACTTTACTTTACAGAATTAATAGCTTCAGTAATCAACCTAGCCATCTTCCGTTTGTTTACCTGTGCTTTTTTCCATTCAGATGGATTTGTACAGAAAAACAATTCTAATAATACAGCTGGTGCACTTGTTTGTTTAAGAAAATATAAGTCTGTGCGCTTTTTAGTGCCTCTATTTTTATATAATTCACTTAGCTTTGCTATAATTGCCTCAGCAATTTTTTCACCTGCCTTGGATACAAACAAAGCTTCTGTACCGCATGCTTTAGCTGAAGATGCAGCATTCAAGTGTAATTCAAGATTAAGATCATATTTTTTAGCATTATATTTTGCTATTTTATATTTTTTTTCCTCTGTTACACTTGCAATACTCTTCTCTGGTACACGAACGATAGTAACCTCGTGTCCGGCATTCTCTAAGCATTTTTTTAAGGCAGGAGCGAACTCCTTGCAAAAACGATACTCATTCCCTCCGCCAAATTCAGTGCCATCTGCACTTGTAATATTACCATTCTTTAACATACTGTGTCCTACTGATATGCAAATCTTCACGTTATTCATCCCCCTTGTTTGTAGCATCGACTAGCCCTTCCCCAACGATATAGCCAATTACTGTTGCTCCTGCCATTATTACAGCTGTTATTTGCGTCGCCTGGTTTTCTGTGCCTCCTGCTGCCAAGATTGTCAATGTTACAAAAGAACATACAGATACCCAAAGCTTCCTGCTCGTCAATTTCTTTACAATTTTCATTTTCAATCATCCTCTCTCAAAAAAACTAAATAATATTTTTCACACTCTGCTCATACAGAAAATCTTTTTGTTCATGTTTCACCTGTCTAGCATACTCTAATGCTGCTTCTGTTTCTCCATTCGTATGCCCATTTTTAAGCGCAATAGCTGATGCTTCACCTAATGCTATTGCTGCTCCAACACTTTTAACTAGCAATAATTCATTTTGTTCTCTAACTTTTTCTCTCTCTTCCTGTCGTTTTTCTCTATCTGATATCTTTCTTTCCAACAGCCAAAAACATAATCCTGTAAATGCACTTGGAATAGAAATTAAAACTAAATTTATGTAATCCAAATTTACCACCTCTATCTTATATCATTAATCCATCTCTTTTAGTATAGTTTCAAGCTCATTCTTTCTCTTAGCCATCTCTTCAGATTTTGCTATTTCTTCGGCATACTCCTCTTTCGTTGCCCTTCCCATTGCAATTTTTATACCGATATAGTCGTTTTCCTTCATAAGTTTGTTTAAGCTTCTTATTTCTCCTTCAATCTGCTCTTTTGTCATTTTTACACTTCCTCTACTCTGAAATTCTAAAACAAATTGGCACATGTTCTTCCCTCTTGCACACCGTCATATCTGCAACACCATGTTTGCTTACCATGCATGCAGTTAAATTATCGCCACTTCCCACTGTCAACAGCCACCAGTTATCTCCTTTAATGCGATTAATCTCAGTATTTGCAAAAATTGGATACTGCACCGCCTGTCCAGCACTAAATGGTTTTGTTCCCCAGATTATTGAACCAAATACTTCATACTCCGACGGGAGCCATAATTTGCCCAAATCGCTCCAG